>CAYTJS010000065.1:9865-14077 GCA_964438115.1 uncultured Iamiaceae bacterium | reverse complement strand
ACGTCGGTCTCGAGGATCGAGGCGGGGAGCGCCGCCCCCTGCAGTACGTCGAGCACCTCGGCCAGGCCCTCCGGCCCCCGTCGGGGCACCCCCACCCCCTGCCACGCCGGCAGGAAGCGGGCCAGGGCCGTCCCGTCGACGGGCTCGACCTCCTTGCGCAGGACGGCCAGCGACCGGCGCCGCAGCAGGCGCAGCACCTCCTGGTCGCACCACTCGCGCTCGACGCCGTCGGGCCGGAACTCGCCGCGGACGACGCGGCCCTCGGCCTCGAGGGCATCGAGAGCGAGGCCGACCGGCTCGACCCCCACGCCCAGGCGCCGGGCGGCGTGGGCGGTGAGGAACGGGCCGTGGGTGCGGGCGTAGCGGGCGACGAGGTCGACGAGGGGCCGCTCGACGGGGTCGGTGAAGGCCTGGGGCAGCCCCGGCGGCAGGGCCACCCCCAGGGCGTCGCGCACCCGGGCGGCGTCCTCCGCGGCCGCGTACCGCTCCTCACCGGCCACCGACCCCCGCAGGACCCGGCCCTCGTCGAGCAGGGTCGCCAGCCACTCGGCGGCGGGGCCGTCGCTGCGGGCGTCGGCCTCGGCCACCGACAGGGGGCCGAGAGCCCGCAACACGTCGGTCAGCTCGTCGGGGTCGCGGGCCCGACGGCCGTCGCTCAGGCGCTGCAGGTCCAGTTCGAGGCCGGCCAGCACGCCGGCGTCGATCAGCTCCCGCAACTCCTCGGCCCCGAGCAGGTCGCGCAGCAGGTCGCGGTCGAGAGCCAGGGCGGCGGCCCGGCGCTCGGCCAGCGGGGCGTCGCCCTCGTACATGTAGACGGCGATCCAGCCGAACAGCAGGGACTGGGCAAAGGGCGAGGCCCGGGGCGTATCGACGGTCACGACCCGCACCTCGCGGCTGCGCAGGCCACCCAGCACCTCGCGGAGCGCGGGCACGTCGAAGGCGTCGTTCAGGCACTCACGGGTGGTCTCGAGGAGGAGGGGGAAGTCGGGATAGCGGGCGGCCACGGCCAGCAGGTCGGCCGCCCGCTGCCGCTGCTGCCACAGCGGCGTCCGCCGGTCGGGTCGCCGCCGGGGCAGGAGCAAGGCCCGGGCCGCGGCCTCGCGGAAGCGGGAGGCGAACAGGGCCGTGGTCGGCAGCTGGGCCAGGAGGAGATCGTCCACCTCGTCGGGGTCGACCAGCAGTTGGTCCACCGGCAGGTCGTCGACGGCCTCGGGCAGGCGCAGGGCGATGCCGTCGTCGCTCCACATCAGCTCGACGTCGAGGCCCCACTCGTCGGCCAGCCGGGCCTGCAGGGCCATGCCCCACGGGGCGTGCACCCGGGCACCGAAGGGCGACAGCACGCAGACCCGCCAGTCCCCGATCTCGTCGCGGAAGCGCTCGACCACCACGGTGCGGTCGTCCGGCAGGGCGCCGGTGGCCTCGGCCTGTTCGTCGAGGTAGCGCAGGAGGTTGTCGGCGGCGAGGGGATCGAGGCCGTGGCGGTCGACGAGCCGGGCGGTGGCCGCCTCGGTCGGCAGCGCCCGCAGCTCGCGGGTGAAGGCGCCGATGGCCCGGCCCAGCTCGAGGGGCCGCCCCGGGCCGTCCCCGTGCCAGAACGGCATCTTGCCCGGCTCGCCCGGGGCCGGTGTGACCACCACCCGCTCCGGGGTGATGTCCTCGATGCGCCAGGTCGAGGCACCGAGCAGGAACGTCTCGCCCGGCCGGCTCTCGTAGACCATCTCCTCGTCGAGCTCGCCGACCCGGGTGCCGTCGGGCAGGAACACGCCGTAGAGGCCCCGGTCGGGGATGGTGCCCCCGCTGGTGACCGCCAGTCGCTGGGCGCCCGCCCGGCCCCGGATCGTGCCCGCCACGCGGTCCCACACGATGCGGGGACGCAGCTCGCCGAACTCCTCGGAGGGGTAGCGCCCGGCCAGCAGGTCGAGGACGTTGCGCAGGACCTCGTCGGACAGGTCGGCGAAGGGGGCCGCCCGACGCACGACGACGGCCAGGTCGTCGACGGTCCACTCCTCGAGGGCGCTCATGGCCACGATCTGCTGGGCCAGCACGTCGAGGGGGTTGCGCAGGTAGTGGGTCGACTCGATGGCGCCCGCGACCATCCGGTCGACGACCACGGCGGCCTCGAGCAGGTCGGCCCGGTGCTTGGGGAAGATGCGGCCCCGGCTGGGCTCGCCCACCTGGTGGCCGGCGCGGCCGATGCGCTGCAGGCCGCTGGCCACCGAGCCCGGCGACTCGACCTGGATGACCAGGTCGACCGCCCCCATGTCGATGCCCAGCTCGAGGCTGCTGGTCGCCACCAGGGCCCGCAGGTCGCCGCGTTTCAGCTCGTCCTCGATCTGGAGGCGCCGCTCCCGACTGATCGACCCGTGGTGGGCCTTCACCAGCTCGCGGCCGGGCGGGGGCGGCCGCCCCTCGGCCTCCGCAGCGCGACTCTCGCCCTCCAGGTACAGCTCGTTCAGCCGGGTGGCCAGGCGCTCGGCCAGCCGCCGGGCGTTCACGAAGACGATGGTCGAGCGGTGCTCGAGGATCAGCTCCAGGAGCCGGGGGTGCATGGCCGGCCAGATCGACCGCCGCACCGGCCCGGCGGCGGCGTTGCCCTCGACGGGCCCGTCGACGACCTCGCCCAGGCGACCCATGTCCTCGACGGGGACGACCACCTCCAGCTCCAGCGGCTTGCGCACCCCGGCGTCGACGATGGTCACCGGCCGGGGCCGGCCCTCGGCCTGGCCCCCCAGGAAGCGGGCGATCTCGTCGAGGGGGCGCTGGGTGGCCGACAGGCCGATGCGCTGCGGTGGCGCCTCGGTCAGGGCCTCGAGCCGTTCCAGGCTGAGGGCCAGGTGGCTCCCCCGCTTGGTCGGGGCGAGGGCGTGGATCTCGTCGATGACGACCGTCTCGACGTGGCGCAGGCTCTCGCGGGCGGCCGAGGTCAGCATCAGGTAGAGCGACTCGGGCGTGGTGATCAGCAGGTCGGGCGGCTGGCGCACCAGGCGGCGGCGCTCGTCGGCGGGGGTGTCGCCCGTGCGGATGCCGACGGTCGGCACCCGGACCTCCCGGCCCAGCCGCTCGGCCGCCAGGGCGATGCCCTGCAGCGGCGCCCGCAGGTTCTTCTCGACATCGACCGCCAGCGCCCGCAGCGGCGAGAGGTAGAGCACCCGGGTCCCGGGCTGCTCGGGCTCGGGCGCCGTCATCAGCCGGTCGATCCCCCACAGGAACGCCGCCAGGGTCTTGCCCGAGCCCGTCGGGGCAAGGATCAGGGTGTGGTCGCCGTCGGCGATCGCCGGCCAGCCCTGGGCCTGGGGCGGGGTGGGCTCGGGGAAGGTCGTGGTGAACCACGTCCGCACCGGCTCCGAGAAGCGGTCCAGGGCCACGACCCGACGATACGAGCACCCCGTGACCGGCGGCGCAGGATCAACGCCTCGTCAGCCCTGCGGTGGGTCGCCGACCGACCGTAGAATCCGGGGCATGGCCGGCTACCAGACCCCCGAGTACCACCCGGCGTTCGAGGAGTACTGCGAGGCCATCTACGAGCTGGCCGAGGACGACGTCGCCGTCATCCAGGCCCGGATCGCCGAGCGCCTCGAGATCTCCCGACCGGCCGTCAGCGAGATGATCCGCCGTATGGAGGGTGCCGGCCTGGTCACCCTCGACGGGTCGATCACGCTCACCGCCGACGGCCATGCGCTGGCCGAGCGGGTCGTGCGCCGGCACCGCCTGGCCGAGCGTTTCCTCACCGACATCCTCGGCCTCTCGTGGGCCGAGGCCCATGCCGAGGCCGGTAAGTGGGAGCACGTCATCTCCGAGCGGGTCGAGGAGGCGATGACCCGGGTGCTGGGCGACCCCACCACCTGCCCGCACGGCAACCCCATCCCGGGCACCGCCTACGCCCCGCCGGCCACCGTCACCCTCGACGACCTCGAGCCCGGCGCCGACTTCACCGTCTCGCGCATCACCGAGGAGCTCGAGTTCGCCGCCGGCCTGCTCGAGTTCCTCGAGGCCTCGTCGCTCATCCCCGGCCAGGCCGGCACCGTCACCGCCGTCTCCCCCGACGGCACCCTCACCCTCGACATCGGCGGCAAGCCCGTGGGCATCGGCACCTTCGCCAGCGCCCGCATCCTCGTCGCGGTGTAGCTCGTCGCCGCCGGCGCGGCGCGGTGTCACTGGTCGCCGCCGGCGCGGCTCCTGCTGCCTACGGCAGCTTCCGCACCCGTCGGTCCC
>CAYTJS010000065.1:6445-9765 GCA_964438115.1 uncultured Iamiaceae bacterium | reverse complement strand
GCTGCTGCGCTCCGCTCCGCAGCGTCACGGCCGCGCGAGGTGCTTGTGGTCTGGCGCTGGTGGCGCCAAAATGGCGCCATGCCGAGCATACAGATCAAGGACGTGCCGGAGGACACCCATGCCGTCCTCCGACGCCGGGCGGCGGCGGCGCGCCAGTCGCTGCAGGAGTACCTCCGCAGCCACCTGATCGAACAGGCCGGACGCCCCACGATCGACGAAGTGCTCGATCGCGTCGGCCATCGGTCCGGGGGTGCGCTCCCGCCGCAGGAGGCGACCCGGATCCTCCGCGAGGACCGTGATCGTCGTTGACGCCGGGGCTCTGGCCGTCGCCCTGATCGATGACGGCGCCGACGGCGCGGCGGCCCGCTCCCGCCTCCGCGACGAGGCCTTGACCGCCCCCGAGTTGATCGACCTCGAGGTGACCTCGGTGGCCCGGCGTCTCGTGGGTGCCGGGGTCCTGGCGGAGGAGCGGGCCCGTCAGGCACTGACCGATCTGGTCGACCTCCCCCTGGAGCGAGCCCCGCACCGTCCGCTCCTCGCCCGCTGCTGGGAACTGCGACAGAACGTCACGCCCTACGACGCCGCCTACGTCGCACTGGCCGAAGTGCTGGGCGTGGTGTTGTTGACGACCGACGAGCGCCTCGCCGCGGCACCGGGGCCGACCTGCCCGATCGAGGTGCTGACACCCTCCCGCTGAACGCCTGGAGGTGCCTCGGTGCGCCAGCCCCAGAGGGCGAGGGCGCCGACGGCGATCAGCCAGGCGGCGAACAGCCAGGGGGTGGCGGCGGTCTCGACGCGGAGGTCGGGGAGCACCTGGCGCCAGGCCCGGAACCAAGGGTTGGTGGTGGCCTCGACGTCGATGATCAGGCGGCGGTGACCGGCCAGGACCTCGGCGACCAGCCAGCCCCAGGTCAGCACCCCGAGGGCGCCCAGGGCGGCGATGGATGGCACCCGCCACCGGCCGCGGCCCGCCCACCAGGCGGTGACCAGCACCAGGCACGGCAGCACGACGACGGTCTGACGGCCGGGCCACCACCAGCCGTGCATGGTGAGGGCCACCCAGGTGGCGTTGGCCCAACCGACGGCCAGGGGGACGACCACGGCGGCCCACCACGGCGGTCGGCGTCGGACCAGGGCGCCGAGGGCGGGGACGGCGGTCAGGTACACCGGTGCCCACGCGGCCAGGCCGAACCCCCGGTCGACCAGCAGACCGAGCAGGCGCTGGGTCCGGCCCAGGTAGTCGGGGTCGAGGCCGCTGACGCTCAGCTCCCCCGCCTCCTGGAAGTGGTCGCCGGCGGCGTAGACGGTCCAGCCGCCCCAGACGAGCTGGTGCACTACCAGGTAGGCGACCCCCATCACGGCCAGGACGGTGGCCCCCTCGAGCAAGTCCCGCCGTTCCCCGGCCCGCCACAGACGGACCGCCGCCACCCCGACCAGGGCCAGGGCGACGGGGGCGTACTTCACGCTCAGCCACGGGAGGGCCACGACGGCGGCGACCAACAGCCACCGGCCGCGACGGTCGAGGGACCCGGTGAGGGCGGCCAACCCCACCGTCACGGCCAGGGCCGCGGGCAGCTCCGGGTAGACCTGCGTCCCGTAGGAGGTGAGGGGCGCGGACAGCGCGAAGGCCAGCACCACCACCGTCGCCCCCCGCCCGTCGACGGCGAGGCGGGTCACCGCCACCCAGACGAGGAGGGCGGCCAGCACGCCGGCCAGGAGGGCGAGGGTCGCCTTGGCCGCCGCCCACCCCCCCACCGCCATCGGCGCCGCCAGCACCACGGGGAGCAGGGGGTCGTGGGGACTGAACTCCCGGCCGTCGGCGGTGGGCTCGGTCTGCTGGTCGAGGTAGGCGAGGTGGAACGGCGTGTAGGCCCGTGCCCGGATCTCGTCGCTCACGTCGAGGTCGAGGTCCTCGGCCAGGCTCATCGCCGAGAGCAGGTACTGGGGCTCGTCGGCGGTGGTGCGGGCGTTGTAGGTGGCCTCGGCGGGCAGGGCCACCAGCGCCCACGCCGTCGTCAGCCCGCCCACGAGGAGGAGCAGCCGCCTCACGCCAGGTGACGGGTCCGGCGCACCACGAGGAACCAGGTGAGCACGGCGCTGCCCAGGACGAGCACGGTCGCGGCCAGGCCCACCTCGCCCAGGAAGCCGCTCTCCTGGGCGTCCCAGATGCGCACGGCCAGCGTCTCGAAGTTGGTGGGCCGCAGCAGCAGGGTGGCGGGCAGCTCCTTCATCGTGGAGAGCAGCACCAGCCCGCCACCGGCCAGCAGACCGGGCAGCATCATGGGCACGTCGATGGTGGCGAAGCGGCGCAGGCGGCCGGCGCCGAGGGTTCGGGCGGCGTCGTCCATCCGGGCGGGGATGCCACCCACCGCCACCTGACCCGCCCGCATCGACTGGGCGCCGAAGTGCACGACGTAGGCGAAGACCAGCACCGGGATCGTCTGGTAGAGGCCGCCGACGGCGGGGGCGTTCAGCGTCCAGAACACCAGCGAGAGGGCCACGACGAGGCCGGGCAGGGCGAAGCCGCTGACCACGACGGCATTGGTGACCCCGCCCAGGCGGGTGCGGTGGCGGGCCGTCAGGTAGGCCACCGGTAGCACGAGGAGGCCGGCGACCACGGCGGCGACCACGCTCACCACGGCGGTGTTGACCGCCGGGACGGCCAGGTCACCCACGCCCACGGCCAGGTCACGGCCGACCCGCTCCCCCGCCAGGCCCCGGACCGCCCAGTAGCCGAGGGTCAGGGCCGGGCCGATCAGGCCCACGACCACCACCCCCGCCACGAACGCCAGCGACGGCCACCGCCAACGCCCCAGGTCGACCCGCAGCGGCCGGCGGCCGCCACCCACCTCGATGCGGGACCGTCGGCGCCCGACGACCCGCTCGGCGCTGGCCACGGTGAGCGCCACCACGCCCAGCACCAGGGCCAGGGCGAAGGCCCGCTCCTGGTCGAAGAGCCGATTGGCGTAGATCTCGACGGTGAGCGTCCGGTAGTTCATGAGCTGGACGGCCCCGAACTCGCTCACCGTGTAGAGGAAGACGAGCAGCGTCCCGGCCCAGACGGCCCCGCTGGTCTGGGGCAGGACCACGGTGCGGAAGACCTCGGCCGGGCGACGGCCCAGGAGCCGGGCGCTCTCCTCCAGCGAGGGGGGCAGGGCCGACAGGCGAGCCGCCACCGGCAGGTAGACGTAGGGCTGGGTGAAGAGCACCAACACCAGCCACGAGCCGAACCAGCCCCGCAGCTCGATGGGCTGGGTGATGCCGAACCACTCCTCGAGCAGGCCCCCTTCGGCGAAGGCGTTGAGGAAGGCCAGGGCCCC
>CAYTJS010000065.1:0-6345 GCA_964438115.1 uncultured Iamiaceae bacterium | reverse complement strand
TAGGCCAGCGGCCCGGCGAAGAGGGCGGCCACCAGGACCGCCCCGACGACGAGCAGGGGTGACGGACGGTTCCGCACCGCTCGATCCTGCCTCAGCCGGGGGTCACCCGGTGATGCCGCTCTGCTCGATCAGCTCCTGGGTGCGCTCGAGACCACCGGCCAGGTCCTCGATCCCGACCGCCCGGGTCGGGGGCGGCGGGGGCAGGACCGGGTTGGGCTCGACCCCCTCGACCAAGGGGTACTCGAAGGTCTCGTCGGTGAAGAAGGACTGGGCCTCCGGGGACAGCAGGAAGGTGATGAGCTCCTCGGCCTCGTCGGGGAGGTCGGCGGCGGCGGGGATGCTGGCGGCGGTGATCAGGCGCAGCGAGCCCAGGCCGTCGGTGGGGAAGAAGTGGTTGCGGCTCGGCGCGTCCGGGTCCTCCTCCTGGATCTGGAAGTTGTAGTAGTGGTTCACCAGCCCGTAGGGCACGACCCCCCGGGCCACGGCGTCGACGATGCTCAGGTTGTCGGCGTAGACCGGCGAGTCGTTCTCGGCCATGCCCGTCAGCCACGCCTCGGTGGCCTCGTCGCCGATCTCGACCCGCATCGAGGTGACGAAGTCCTGGAAGGACCCGTTCTCGGGGGCGATGGCGACCCGGCCCTCGTACTGCGGGTCGGTCAGGTCGAGCACCGAGTCGGGCAGCTCGTCCTCGCCCACCTGCTCGCTGTCGTAGACGAGCGTGCGGTAGCGGGCCGAGAGGCCGACCCAGGAGCCGTCGGCGGCCCGGTTCTCCTCGGGCACCAGGTCGAGGATCGACACCGGCAGCTCGGTCAGCAGGCCCGCGTCGTCGAGGAAGCCCACGGCGCCGGGGCTCTGGGAGACGAAGACGTCGGCGGGCGAGCGGTCGCCCTCCTCCTGGATGAGCAGGGCCAGGTCGGCGGACTGGCCGTAGCGGACGTCGATGGGGATGCCCGTCTCCTCGCTGAACTGCTCGAGGAGGGGCCCGATCAGCTCGCTGTTGCGGCCGGAGTAGACGGTGAGGCGGTCCTCGTCACTGGTGCAGGCGGTGAGCACGCCGGCCAGGAGGAGGACGCCGGCGGAGGCCAGGAGGAGTCGTCGCAGCACGTCTGCCAGCATACGGCGGGCCGACGTCAGATGTAAAGGCAACCTAACACCGAGCGGGGCCGGGCAGTGCGAGACTGCCGCCATGGCGGCCCCGGCGTTGTTCTCCTTCGAGCACGTCGTCCTCGACGACGAAGCGGGCCACCGCCGCCTCGACGGCGTCGACGCCGAGATCCCCGACGGCGCCGTGACCGTCGTCGTCGGGGCCTCCGGCTCGGGCAAGTCCACCCTCCTGCGCCTCGGCAACCGCCTGGAGGCCCCCACCGCCGGCGTGGTCCGTTTCCGGGGCACCGACCTGGCCACCGTCGACGTCCGCGACCACCGGCGCCGGGTGGCCATGCTCTTCCAGCGCCCGGCGCCCTTCGCCGGCACGGTGCTCGACAACCTGGCGGTGGCCCACCCGCAGGTCACCGAGCAGGAGGGCTCGGCCCTGCTCGAGCGGGTGGCCCTGCCGGTCGACCTCCTGCACCGGCCCGCCGACCGCCTGTCGGGGGGCGAGGCCCAGCGCATGTGCCTGGCCCGGGCCCTGGCCACCCGGCCCGAGGTGCTGCTGGCCGACGAGGCCACGTCGTCGCTCGACCCCGACAGCACGCGCCGCCTCGAGGTGCTGGCCCTGGCCCTGCGCGACGTCGGCATCCCGGTGGTGTGGGTCACCCAGGAGCCCGAGCAGATCGACCGCATCGCCGACCACGCCCTCCGGGTCGACGCCGGCCGGGTGGTCGAGTCGTGGACCGTGCGCGAGCGGGGGGCGGGCGACGGTGGCTGACGGCGACGTGACCTGGGTCGGGCTCCTGGCCTCCTTGGTGCTGGTGGCCGTCGCCGTCGGCGTCTCGGTGTGGCAGCGGCTGGGCCTGGAGCGGTCGATCGTGGTGGCCGTGCTGCGGGCCGCCGGCCAGCTCGCCCTGGTCGGCGTGGGCCTGGGGCTGGTGCTGGCCGAGGACGCCCCCCTGCTGTGGTCCTGGCTCTGGGTGGCGGGCATCGTGGGCTTCGCCGCCGTCACCGTGCAGCGGCGGGCGCCGGCCATCCCCGGCCTGCTGGCCGTGACCCTCACCGCCGAGGTGGTCACCGCCGTCGTCAGCCTCGGGGTGGTCTTCGGGCTGGCCATCTTCCCCCTGGAGGCCCGCACGCTGGTCCCCCTGGCGGGGATGATCCTGGGCAACGCCATGAGCGCCGCCGTGCTCGCCGCCCGCCGCCTGGTGGAGGAGTTCACCGACAAGGCCGACGAGTTGGAGGCCCGCCTGGCCCTGGGCCAGGCCGCGGCCGACGCCGCCCGTCCCTACCTGCGGGTGGTGCTGCGCACGGCGATGAGCCCCCAGATCGAGAGCACCAAGGCCGTCGGGCTGGTGTTCCTGCCCGGCGCCATGACCGGCCTGGTGCTGGCCGGGGTCGACCCGGCCGAAGCGGTCATGGTCCAGCTGGCCATCATGCTGCTGATCCTGGGCGGGGTCGCCACCGTCAGCACGGTGGTCACCCTGGGCGCCGGACGGCGCCTGTTCACCCCCGACGAGCGCCTGGTACGCCTGGCCCGGGAGACGCCCTGATCAGGAGATGAGGTCCTCGGCGGCCGAGGCGGCCTCGGCCTGGCACTCGTCGAACCGGGCCTGCTCCTCGGGGGTCAACTCGCCCAACCCGACGAGAGCGGTGGTCATGTCGGCCGCCGCCTGCTCGAGCTCGGTGTCGACCGAGCCGGGATCGTCGAGCGACTCACCCAGCAGGTCGATGTAGCGGTTGACGGCCTCGCAGTAGCCCTCGACGCCCTCGGCGGTGCCCACCACCGGAAGGTCGCCGCCGTCGTCGGCGACGGTGTCCTCGGTGCCGTCGCCCTCGTCGGAGCTGCCGTCGTCGGTCGAGCCGGTGTCGGTCGACTCCGTGTCCTCACCGCCGCCGTCGTCACCACCGCCGTCGTCACCACCGCAGGCGGTGAGGCCGCCCAGGACCAGGAGGACGACGACGAGCAGACCGATCCATCGCTTGTGCACGGCGGTCATCCTGGCCGTCGGCACCGCCCCGGTCGGGGATGGTGCGATGATCCCGGCGTGCGCCTGATCACCGCCGAGCTGTTCCTCGCCCGCCTCCCGCTGGTGCGCCCGTTCCGCACCTCCTTCGGCGAGCAGACGGTCCGCGAGGTGCTGGTCGTGCGCCTCGAGACCGACGTCGGCGAGGGCTGGGGCGAGTGCGCCGCCGACGTGGACCCGCACTACTCGTCGGAGTACAACGCCGGCGCCGACCACATCCTGCGCCACCGCCTGCTGCCGCTCCTGTTCGCCGCCGGCGACGACCTGACCGGTGCCGCCGTGGCCGACCTCCTCGCCCCCGTGAAGGGGCACCGGATGGCCAAGGAGGCCCTGGAGGTGGCCGTGCTCGACGCCGAGTTGCGGGCGACGGGCGTCTCGCTGGCGGCCCACCTGGGGGGCACCAAGGAGGCGGTGGACGTCGGTGTGTCGGTGGGCATCACCGACGACCCTGGGCTGCTGGCGGCCTGGGTGGCCGAGTACCTCGACGAGGGCTACCGGCGCATCAAGCTGAAGATCGAGCCGGGCGCCGACGTCGAGCGGGTGGCCGCCGTGCGCGAGCTGGTGGGCCCGGAGTTCCCGCTCCAGGTCGACGCCAACACCGCGTACCGGGTGACCGACGCCGACCACCTGGCCCGACTCGACCCCCTCCACCTACTCCTCGTCGAACAGCCCCTGCCCGAGGACGACCTCGTCGGTCACGCCGTCCTCGCCCGTCACCTCACCACGCCGATCTGCCTCGACGAGTCCGTCGAGTCGCTGGCCGACGTCGAGACGGCCCTGGCCCTGGGGGCCTGCGGGGTGGTCAACATCAAGCCCGGTCGGGTCGGGGGGATCCTCGAGGCCCGCCGCATCCACGACCGCTGCGTCGCCGCCGGGATCCCCGTGTGGTGCGGGGGCATGCTCGAGACCGGGATCGGGCGGGCGTCGCTGGTGGCCCTGTCCTCGCTGCCCGGCTTCACCCTCCCCGGCGACTCGTCGGCCTCCGACCGGTACTACGCCACCGACCTGACCGAGCCCTTCGTGCTGGAGGACGGCCGGCTGCGGGTGCCCACCGGCCCGGGCCTGGGGGTGACCGTCGACAGAGACGAGTTGGCCCGGGTCACCGTCCACCACGACCGGCTGGACCGGCGCTGATGGCCACGGTCGTCCGCGAGGCGGAGGGGATGGACGAGATCCGTTCCATCACCACCCTCATGACCGAGGTGTGGGGCGAGGCCTTCCTCGACCCCGGCATCTGCCGGGCCATCCAGTACGCGGGCGGCTACCTGGCCGGATCGTGGGACGGGGATCGCCTGGTGGGCGGGTCCCTCGCCTTCATCGGGCGCCACGGCGACGAGGTGGTGCTGCACTCCCACGCCACTGCCACCGGCCCCGGCCTGGGCAGCCAGGGCATCGGCCTGGCCCTGAAGTGGCACCAGCGCCACTGGGCCCTGGCCCACGGCATCACCGTCGTCGAATGGACCTACGACCCGCTGGTGGCCCGCAACGGTTGGTTCAACATCACCAAGCTGGGCGCCCGCGGCGTGAGCTACGAGGTCGACTTCTACGGGCGGATGACCACCTCGATCGAGCGGGGCGACGAGAGCGACCGCTGCGTGGTGCGCTGGGACCTGGAGGACCCGAAGGTGGTGGCCGCCGCCGCCGGGACCCTCGACCCCCTCGACGTCGACGCCTGCCGGGACGAGGGCGTGCCCGTGCTGGTCAGCGCCGGGCCCGACGGTGAGCCGGTGGTGGGGGCCGACCCGGAGCCGGGTCGGCCGGCCCTGGCCCAGGTGGCCGCCGACATCGAGGCCCTGCGCCTGACCAACCCCGACAAGGCCGCCGCCTGGCGCCGAACCGTCCGTGACACCCTCGGCGCGGCCATGGCCGAGGGCCGCCACCTCACCGCCGCCGACCGCACCGGCTGGTACCTGCTGACCGGGGTCACCTGAGCCGTCCAGCCGGCCACGGGGAGGCCCAGCCAGGGAGGGATGCGGCGGCGCCGCCAGGCAGAGCAGCACCGACGACCGGTGCGATAGCTGCCGTAGGCAGCAGTCGCCGCGAAGGCGGCGACGGGCAGCATGGTGACCTGACCTCCGGTCAGGTCACCGTCAGCGTGCCCTCCATGCCCTGCTCGTAGTGGGTGAGGCCGTTCTCGGACGCCACGATGCAGAACATCGTGTACTCGCCGGGCTCGAGCTCCCAGGTGGCGTCACAGGTGGTGCCGGGGCCGAAGGCCTCCAGCTCGAAGGCCCCCGCCTCCTCCAGGGCGGCCTCGTCGGGCTCGCCCTCGGCGATGAAGGGGACCTCCCCGCCGCCGGGGAGGAAGGCCAGCTCGTGGTCCTCCTCGCCGACGTTCTGGGCCAGGAAGGTGACCACGCCGGCCTCGACCTCGATCTGGGCGGGGCTGAACCCGTACTCGTCGAGTTCGATGTCGACGGTCTGGGTGGCCTCCTCGATCAGGTCGGTGCCCACCGGCGAGCACCCCGAGCTGCCGCTGCCCGAGCCACTCCCGGAACCCGAGCCGGAACCGCTGGCGGAGCCCGAGGCCTCGCCCGAGCTGCGCACGTCGGCGCCGTCGTCGTCGCCGCAGGCGGCGAGGGTGCCGCCGAGGAGCAGGGTCAGGGCGAGCAGGAGTGGAAGTCGGATCCGCATGGGTGAGAAGTTAGGTCAACCTAACGTCTGGCGCAAGCCTCACCTTCAGTCCTCGACGACATGGGCGCGGAAGGCGGCCAGGGCCCGATCCCAGCGGGGTCGGTCGAAGCTCCCGTCGGCGGCCACGCAGGCGGCGGCCGCCGCGCCCATGGCCAGGGCGTGGTGCGTGTTGTCGGGCACGAAGAGCCCTTGGCGCCCGAAGACCACCACGTGGTCGAGGCCGCCGGCCCACTCGAGCAGTTCGGCCAGGCGGTCCTCGAAGCCCACCCGGTAGAGCGGGTACACCCGGGGCAGGCGGACGACGTGCACGCCGGCGCCGTCGACCGGCGGCAGGCCGACCCGGTCGAGGCCGTCGGCCACCAGCTCGCCGAGGGCGGCGTCGGTGGCGGTCCAGGTGGCGTCCCCCGCCGTGCAGGGCACCTCGGCGCAGAGGATCGTGCGGTCGGACGGGTCGTCGGCCGACGTGCGGTAGTTGGCCGGCTCCGACAGGCGGCTGAAGACGACGTCGGGCTCGGGGAAGTAGTGGGCGTCGAAGCCGGTCCAGGGCCGCCGGGGCACGGTCAGATACACCAGCGCCATCCCCCGGTGCCCGAGG
>CAYTJS010000064.1:0-14487 GCA_964438115.1 uncultured Iamiaceae bacterium | reverse complement strand
CGACTCGGTGATGGCCTCGGTGGGGCAGGCCTCGACGCAGAGGTCGCAGTGGATGCACCGGAGGTAGTTGATCTCGTAGATGAAGCCCCACCGCTCACCGGGTGAGACCGGGTCGTCGGGCGGGTTGTCGGCGCCGCGCACGTAGATGCAGCGGGCCGGGCACACCCCGGCGCACAGCTCGCAGCCGATGCACTTCTCCATCCCGTCCTCGTACCGGTTGAGGACGTGGCGGCCGTGCAGGCGCAGGGCCTTGGGGGCCTTCTCCTCCGGGTAGGGCGCGGTGACGCGGTCCTCCCAGAGCTTCTTGAACGTGATCCAGAAGCCGCCGAGGTAGCCCATCAGTCGTACACCTCCGTGCCCGCCTCGCGGGTCGCCCGCCCGGCCCGGATCGCCCGGTCGAGCAGGAGGAACCCGACGACGAACACGCCGATGGCGACCCCGACGACCACGCCCAGGTTCCAGTCCAGGTCCGGGGCGATGCGGATGGCGCCCAGCAGGAGCAGCCAGCCCAGGGCGATGGGGATCAGCCCCTTCCAACCCAGGTCCATGAGCTGGTCGTAGCGGAAGCGGGGCAGGGTGGCCCGGAACCACACGAAGCAGAAGAGGAAGATCGACACCTTCAGCAGGAACCAGAACGGACCCCACAGCCAGGCGTCGGCCCACTCGGGCCCGAAGAGGGTCGGCCCCGCCGGGCCCCCGAGGAAGAGGGTGACGATGATCGCCGACATGGTGACGACGTTCATGAACTCGGCGAGGAAGAAGAGGGCGAAGCGGATCGAGGAGTACTCGGTGTGGAAGCCGCCGACCAGTTCCTGCTCGGCCTCGACCAGGTCGAACGGAGGCCGGTTCAGCTCGGCGGTGCCGGCGATCAGGAAGATCACGAAGGGCACCACGCCGGTGACGACGAGGTTCCAGTCGACGATGGAGTCGGCCTGGCCGTTGACGATGCCGTGGGTCGACAGGGTGCCGCTGACGAGGATGACGGCGGCGATGGACAGGCCCAGGGCCGCCTCGTAGGAGATCATCTGCGCCGACGCCCGCACCGAGCCGAGCAGCGGGTACTTCGAGCCCGAGGACCAGCCCGCCAGCATCACGCCGTAGACGGCGATGGACGAGAGGGCGAGGAAGAGCAGGATCCCGACGGGCGGGTCCGCCACCTGCAGGAAGGTCCGGTGGCCGAAGATGCTCACCACGCCGTTCTGGTCGCCCGAGAAGTCGCCGCCGACCGGGACGATGCAGAAGGTCAGGAAGGCCGGGATGGCCGCCAGGTAGGGGGCCAGGCGGAACACGCCCAGCTCGGCCCGCACCGGCTTCAGGTCCTCCTTGAAGAAGAACTTGATGCCGTCGGCCAGGGTCTGGAGGATGCCCCAGGGCCCGGCCAGGTCGGGGCCGATCCGGTTCTGCATGTCGGAGACGACCTTGCGCTCGAACCAGATCATGAGCATGACGGCCACGAGCAGGAAGGCGAAGGCGACCACGACCTTCAGGAGGACGATGAGGACCTCGGCCAGGCCGATGCCGCCGGAGAGGAGCGGATCCATCAGCGGCGCTCCACCCGGACGTCGGTGACGGCGTCGCCGTCGGTGAGCAGGTCGGCCCCGCCGCCCTCGGGGGCACCGAAGGCCAGGACGGCCGAGCCCTTGGGCACGCCAGCGTCACCGGTGGCGGCGGCGGTCACCGCCCCCCGGGCCGAGGTCACCGTGACGGGCGTGCCCGCCTCGATGCCCAGCTTGTCGAAGTCGGCGGGGGCCAGCCGCACGGTGGCGGGCCGGGCCAGGCCGGCGATGGCCGGGGAGCGCTGGGTCAGCGTGCCCCGGTCATAGAGGGTGCGACCGCTGACCAGGCGCAGCGAGTAGCTGTCGGGCGAGGGCAGGGCGGGGGCGGCGGGCTCGACCGGGGTCACCGAGGTGCCCTCGACCAGGGCGCCGTCGGTCTCGGTCGCCACCCGGGTGACCAGGTCGGCGTGGGTGGGGGCCACCCGGGCGATCTCGGCCCGGAGGTCCTCCACCGAGCCCACGCCCAGGTCGTGACCGAGGCGCCCGGCCAGCTCGGCGGCGATCATCCAGTCCTCGCGGGCGGTGCCGGGGGCGGTGACCCGGCGGCTCACGGTGCTGACCCGACCCTCGAGGTTGGTGGTGGTGCCGTCCACCTCGGCGTAGCCGGCGGCGGGCAGGACCACGTCGGCCGCCTCGACGGACGCGGTGAGGAACAGGTCGACGGCGACGACGGTGCCCACGGCCTCGAAGGCCCGGCGGGCCAGGTCGGGGTCGGGGGCGTCGGCCAGGGGGTCGGCGCCGACCAGCACGAGCACGTCGAGCTCGCCGGCGGCGGCGGCCCGCAGCATGGCCGGGGTGTCGAGGCCGGGGGCGGCGGGGACCGTGGGCCAGGTGCCCGCCAGGGCGTCGCGCCCGGTGGCCAGGGTGGTCCGGCCGGGCAGGAGGCCGGGGGCCAGCCCCATGTCGAGGGCGCCGTGCACGTTACCCCGGCGCAGGGCGGAGAGGAAGCGGACCCCGTCGCCGGCCAGGGCCAGGGCGGCCCGGGCCGTGTGCTCGGCGGCCTCGGCCATCGAGGGCCGGCCGAGGACGACAACGAGGGGGCCGTCGCCCAGCACACCGGCGGCCCGCACCGCGGCGACGGCCGCCTCGGCCCCGCCGGGGGCGTGCAGCTCGGTGTGGGTGGCGAAGGGGGTGAGGCCCGTGGCGGCCGGGGTGATCTCGACGATGCGGACGCCGTCGGTCAGGGCGGCATGGCGGAGGCGCAGGTACAGGACCGGCAGCTCCTCCTTCAGGTCGGGCCCGAGGACCACCACGGTGGTGCCGGGGGCGCAGGCCTGGTCGATGGTGGCCCGGGGCAGACCCTGCACCAGGTCGGCGGGCAGGCCGTCACCGAGCTGGGCGTCGACGTTGTCGGTGCCCAGCACGCCCTTGGCCAGCTTGGCCCAGGCGTAGGCGGACTCGTTGGTGAGGCGGGCACCGCCGATGACGCCGATGCGCTCGGGCGCGGCGGCGGCCAGCGCGTCGGCCGCCCGGCCCAGGGCGGTGGCCCAGCGCTCGGTGGTCAGGCCGCTGCCGCCCGGGGTGCGCACCAGCGGCTCGACCAGGCGGTCCTGGCTGTTGACGTAGCCGAAGTCGAAGCGACCCTTGTCGCACAGCCAGCCCCAGTTGACGGGGTCGACGTCGACGCCGCTGTAGCGCAGGACGTCGTCGCGGGAGGACTGGATGGCCACCCGGCAGCCCACCGAGCAGGTGGTGCAGGTGGACTCGGCCTGGGCCAGGTCCCACGGGCGGGCCCGGAACCGGAACGGCTCGGCGGTCAGGGCGCCGACCGGGCAGATCTGGATGGTGTTGCCCGAGAAGTACGAGGCGAAGGGGTGGTCGGGGAAGGTGTTGACCTGGGTGTTGGACCCCCGCCCGATGAAGTGGATCAGCGGGTCACCGGCCACCTCGGCGGAGAACCGGGTGCAGCGGTCGCAGAGGATGCAGCGCTCCCGGTCCATGAGGACGAGGTCGGAGAGCGGGATGGGCTTGGCGTAGTGGCGCTTCTGCTCGACGAAGCGGCTCTCGCCGGGTCCGTAGGCCAGGGTCTGGTCCTGGAGGGGACACTCGCCGCCCTTGTCGCAGACCGGGCAGTCCAGCGGGTGGTTGATCAGGAGGAACTCGAGGATCCCGTCCTGGGCCTTCTTCGTGGCCGCCGACTGGGTGTCGACGACCATGTCGGGGGCCACCTCGATCATGCAGGCGGGCTGCAGGGCCGGGCCCCGGCCGCTGTCGATGTCGACGACGCACATGCGGCACATGCCCACCGACCGCAGGCGCGGGTGGTAGCAGAAGTGCGGGATGTAGGTCCCCGTGCGCTCGGCGGCGGCGATGACCAGTTCGCCCTTGCGGGCCTCGACGGTCTCGCCGTTGATGGTGATGGTGACCGTCTCGGCCCCCGGGGTCGCCTCAGACACCGGCGTCCTCCCGCGGTCGCAGGGTCACCGGCACCGTGGTGGTGACGGGCTCGGCCCGGGCGATGTAGGCCTCGTACTCGTCGCGGAAGCGCTCGAGGGTGGACCTGATGGGCGACACCGCCGAGGGGCCCAGCGGGCAGATGGTGGTCATCCGCGGGGGCCAGGCCAGCCCGGGGCTGATGTTGTCGCAGATGTCCATGAGCAGGTCGAGGTCGGAGGGACGGCCGTGACCGTCGAGGATCCGGCGCATGACCTTGGCCAGCCACGAGGTGCCCTCGCGGCAGGGGGTGCACTTGCCGCAGGACTCGTTGGAGAAGAAGCGCACCACCCGCCACGCGGCGCGGACGGCGTCGGTCGTCTCGTCCATGACGACGACGGCCCCCGAGCCCATCATCGAGCCGGCCTGGCCGATGGCCCCGGTCTCGAGGGGCAGGTCGAGGTGTTCCTCGAAGAACCAGGGCGCCGAGGCGCCGCCGGGGATGAAGCACTTGAGGGCGCGGCCGGCGCGGATGCCGCCGCCGTACTCGGGGGCGTAGAGGAGGTCGCGGTAGGTCGTGGTGCCGAACTCGACCTCGTAGATCCCGGGGCGCTCGACGTGGCCGGACACGGCGAAGAGGCGGGTGCCCCGACTGGTCTCGGCGCCGTACTCGGCGAAGGCGGCCCCGCCGTTCTTGACGATCCAGGGGAGGTTGGAGACGGTCTCGACGTTGTTGACGATCGTGGGCTGCAGGTAGAGGCCCTTGGCCGCCGGGAAGAACGGGGGTTTCAGGCGAGGCATGCCCCGCTTGCCCTCGAGGCTCTCGATGAGGGCGGTCTCCTCGCCCACGATGTAGGCCCCGGCGCCCCAGTGGAGGACGACGTCGCAGGAGAAGCTCGAGCCGCAGACGTCGCGGCCGACGTAGCCGCGGGCGTAGGCGTCGTTCAGGGCCTGGGCCAGGCGCTCCTGGGCCAGGGCCATCTCGCCCCGCACGTAGAGGAACACCTGGGCGGCGCCCACGGCGTAGGCACAGATGAGGGCCCCCTCGATGACCTGGTGGGGGTCGCGCTCCATGAGCCGACGGTCCTTGAAGGTCCCGGGCTCGGACTCGTCACCGTTGATGACGACGTAGCGGGGCCAGACGCCGGGCGGGCAGAAGCCCCACTTGACCCCGGCTGGGAAGCCGGCGCCACCGCGGCCGAGGAGGCTGGCGGCCTTGACCTCGTCGACGATCTCGGTCGGCGGGCGGCCGACGGCGGCCTTCAGGGCTTCGTAGCCGCCCGTGCGCTCGTAGCCGTCGATGGTGTGGGCGTCGTCCTGGTCCCAGCGGGCGGTGACGATGCGGGGCAGGTCGGCGCGCATCAGGCCTCCCCCTCCCCCGCCGCCAGCCACACCGGCTCCTGGCCGGCGTCGGGTCGGGCCGGGCCGGCGGCCTTGTCGGCGGGGATGTGCTGGCGGATGCGGTGGAGGGTCCCGTGGGCCGGGATGTCGTCCTCCAGCCGCCCCGACCGCAGGTCGTCGAGGAGCTGGTCGAGGGCGGCGGGCGTGAGGTTGGTGAAGTAGCGGTAGTTGACCTGCAGGCACGGGGCCTCGGTGCAGGCGGCCTGGCACTCGACGTCCTCGAGGGTGAAGGTGCCGTCGGCGGTGGTGTTGCCCGCCTTGATGTCGAGGGTCTCCTCGGCGTGCTCCAGCAGCTCCTGGCCGCCGAGGAGCATGCAGGCGATGTCGGTGCAGACGTTGACCAGGTAGCGGCCCACCGGCTCGCGCTTCAGCATCTCGTAGAACGAGCAGGTGCCCAGCACCTCGGCCGCGCTCAGGTCGAGCAGCTCGGCGATGTGCTCCATGGCCTCGTCGGTGACGTAGCCGTCCTGCTCCTGGGCAAGGTGCAGCAGGGGGATGAGCGCCGAGCGGGCCACGGGGTAGCGCCCGATGATCTCGCGGGCCAGTTCGGTGTTCTCGCGGGAGAGGCGGGGCATGGCTAGCGGTCCACCTCGCCCATGATCGGGTCGACCGAGGAGATCACGGCGACGGCGTCGGCGATCAGGCCACCCCGCATCATGTGCGGCAGGGTCTGGAGGTTCACGAAGCTCGGGCCGCGGACGCGCAGGCGGTAGGGGCGGGACGAGCCATCGGACACGATGTAGCAGCCCAGCTCGCCCCGGGGCGATTCCACGGCGGCGTAGGTCTCGCCCTCCGGCACCTTGAAGCCCTCGGTGAACAGCTTGAAGTGGTGGATCAGGGCCTCCATCGACTCGTCGATGCGGGCCCGCGGTGGCGGGGTCACCTTCTTGTCCTGCACCCGGTAGTCGCCCGCCGGCATGCGCTCGAGGACCTGGCGCACGATGCGCATCGACTCGCGCACCTCGTTGAGGCGGATGGCGTAGCGGTCGAAGGCGTCGCCGTAGGTGCCGACGACCACGTCGAAGTCGACCTCGTCGTAGGCCAGATAGGGCTCGTCGCGGCGCAGGTCCCAGGCGTAGCCGGTGGAGCGCAGGATGGGACCGGTGGCCCCCAGGGCCAGGGCCTCGTCGGCGGTGATGACCCCCACGCCCTGGAGGCGCTCCCGCCAGATGGGCTGGCCGGTCATCAGGACGTCGTACTCCTCGAGGCGGGGCGGGATGAGCTCGAGGAGGCCGAGCACGTCGTCCTGCCAGCCGTCGGGGAGGTCGGCGGCCACGCCGCCGGGGCGGATGTAGTTGTGGTTCATGCGTAGGCCGGTGACCCGCTCGAAGAAGCGCAGCACCTCCTCGCGCTCGCGCCAACCGAAGAGCATCATCGACACGGCGCCGAGGTCCATGCCGTTGGTGGCGAGGAAGAGCAGGTGCGAGGAGATGCGGTTCATCTCGCTCATCAGCATCCGGATCCAGGTGGCCCGGGGCGGCACGTCGATGCCGAGCAGCTTCTCGGTGGCCAGCGAGAAGGCCAGCTCGTTGAAGAAGGGCGAGGCGTAGTCCATCCGGGTGACGTTGGTGGCGCCCTGCAGGTAGGTCAGGGTCTCGCCCGTCTTCTCCATCCCGGTGTGGAGGTACCCGATGATGGGCTTCGTACGCAGGACGGTCTCGCCCTTGAGCTCCAGCATGAGGCGCAGCACCCCATGGGTCGACGGGTGCTGGGGCCCCATGTTGATGATCATGGTCTCGTCGTCGTCGGACACCTGGCCCTCGAGGGCGGCGGCATCGGCCTCGGAGAGACGCAACACGGCGCCCATCTCGCGGAGGCGCTCGATGCCGCCCCCGGAGGTCAGGCCCTGGTCCAGGTCGGCCTCGGTCACGGCGCCCCTCCCCGGTCCAAGGGGACCCGCTCCTCCTGGCCCGCACCCTTGAACTGCACGGGGATGGCGCCCACGGCGTGGTCCTTGCGCAGCGGGTGGCCCTCCCAGTCCTCCGGCATGAGGATGCGGGTCAGGTCGGGGTGGCCCTCGAAGCGGATGCCGAACATGTCGTACACCTCACGCTCGAGGGCGTCGGTCCCCGGGTGGAGGTCGGTGAGCGAGGCGACGACGGGGTCGGACTCGGGCACCTGCACCCGCAGGCGGGCGCGGCGCCGGTTGCCGTGGTCGAGGAGCGCCACCACCAGCTCGAAACGCTCGGGGGCCACCCCCGGGGCGACCTCGCGGTCGGGGTGGGTGAGATAGTCGACGGCGGTGACGTCGATGCAGACCCGGTACCCGTCCTCGGCCATGGTCGCCACCAGGTCGTGCAGCTGCTCGCGGGAGGGGTGCAGGACCTCGTCGCCCCGCGAGGTGGTCACCGGCACGCCGTAGCGGGTCGGCGGCTCGGGGGCGGCCTCGGGGGCGGGCGCGTCGGTCGGCTCGGCGGCGGCGGTCACGGTGGTCAGGTGCTGCTGGAGGGCTGGAGGAGCTTGACGGCGCCGGTCCCGGTCTGGCCGTCGAGCTGGGTCACCTGGATCTCGGCGCCGCCGCCGTTGGCCTCGCGGCGCCGGGTCAGCTCACCGTCACGGATCTTGCCGTGGAGGGTCAGGATGGCGTGCATCAGCGTCTGGGGCCCCGGGGGGCACCCCGGCGCGTAGACGTCGACGGGGACGACCTGGTCCACGCCCTGGACGATGGCGTAGTTGTTGAACATCCCGCCGGAGGAGGCGCACACGCCCATCGAGATGACCCACTTGGGCTCCATCATCTGGTCGTGGATCTGGCGCAGGACGGGGGCCATCTTCTGCGAGACGCGGCCGGCCACGATCATGAGGTCGGCCTGGCGGGGGGAGGCCCGGAAGGTCTCCATCCCGTAGCGGGCCAGGTCGTAGTGGGCGCCGCCGGTGGCCATCATCTCGATGGCACAGCAGGCCAGGCCGAAGGTGGCCGGCATCACGCTGCGGGCCCGGGCCCACTTGACCAGCTCCTCGAGGGTGCCGGTGATGACGTTGTGGCTGAGGCCCTCGAGGCCCTGGGCGAGGAAGCCGTCGTCGCGGGGCATCAGGCGGCCAGCTCCTCGTCGCGGCCCTCGAGGCCGACCCGGCGCACGGTGGTCTCACTCGTCCGGCCCCCGTCGACCTGGCCCAGGCCGTGCACCGCCCGCTTGACGGGACCCCAGTCGAGGGCGCCCTTGCTCAGCAGGTAGAGGAAGGACTCGAACACCAGGGCGGCGAAGAGCAGGATGGCGAAGAAGCCGAAGGACCCGAGGTCGCGGTACACGACGGCCCAGGGGATGAAGAAGATGATCTCGATGTCGAAGACGATGAAGATCATCGCCACCAGGAAGAACCGCACGGGGAAGCGCTCGGGCGGCTCGCGGCTGGGCACGATGCCGCACTCGTAGGGCGCCTCTTTGGCCGGGGTGGCCAACCGCGGCGCCAGCAACCTCGACGCGATGATGGACAGGAACGCGAAGAGGAAGGCCAGCACACCGAGGGCGAGCACCGGCAGGTACTGGCCCATCGCTCAGTCCCCCGTCGAGGCGGTGGACAGGCGCTCGGCGACGCCCTCACGGCGGTGGAGCAGCCAGGCGCTGAGGGCGAAGAGACCCCCGAACACGAAGGTGAGCACCGCCGACGGCAG
The DNA here is from genome assembly GCA_964438115.1 of uncultured Iamiaceae bacterium. Taxonomy (GTDB): domain Bacteria; phylum Actinomycetota; class Acidimicrobiia; order Acidimicrobiales; family DATDAH01; genus DATDAH01. The sequence continues at coordinate 5,544 of CAYTJS010000064.1, read as the reverse complement.
GCGTCGGGTACCGAGGTCGCGCACCATGATCACCGAGACGACCGGCTCCTCCTCGTCGGCCTCCGGTGAGAGCGGGGCGTTGCCCGGCGGCACGAAGGTCGGCTCCGAGGTCTGGACCTGCACGACGACGTAGTGCGGTGGGTTCAGCACCCTCAGGGTGTTGGTGATGCGGTTGGTGACGCGGTCGACGATCGAGTCGCTCTCGCGCTCGGGCTTGCCGCCCTGTTCGAAGGCGCCCACGAAGACGTATTCGCCCGTGCCGGTGTACAGGCCGAGCTCCTCGCTGATCAGCGCCTCGTCGGCCGAGGACTGGGCGTCGCCCAGGTCGGCGGTGGAGACCACCGACCAGTCGCCAGGCAGGTTCTCGAGCTGGTCGGCCACGTCCTCGGGCAGGTCGGGGAGGGCGGCGATCTCGCTCAGGTTGGGCTCGTCGCCGGGCTCGAACTGGTCGGCGAGCTCGGGGTTGTCGGCCAGGATCTGCTCGGGCGAGGGCAGGTCGGCGGGCACGAGCACCCGGGCCTCCTCCAACTCGGCCTGGGACAGGTCGCCGACGTTGACCTCCTCGACCGTCCACGCCGGGAGCTCGCCGATGGCGCCCACGCCGTACATCCACCAGAAGACGCTGAGCAACATCAGCCAGCCGAAGAGGGCGGTGAGGACGAGGCCGATGCCGAGGCGGGCCCCGACGTTCGAGCCGAGGAGCAGGTACACCGAGCCCACGAGCACGGCGCCGAACACCACGACGACGAGGACACCCCGGATCTCGGGGTCGTAGGAGATCCCGGCCAGCAGGAGGCCGGTCAGCGTCGCCATCACCCGAGGTTCCTCTCGTACTCGACCACTGCTTCGATCTGCTCACGGGTCAGCATCTGACCGAACCCGGGCATCCGCCCCGAGCCCTGGCCGTGCACGCCGTACTGCTGGCCCCGGGCCGAGCCCTCGGTGACGAAGTCGACCTGGGCCTGGAAGCCGGCGGCCCCGCCCGGGAACTGGTTGCGCACCGCGGTCAGGTTGGGGCCCATGGCCCCGTTGCCGTCCGAGGTGGGCTCGCCGATCGACCACCCCTGGGTGTGGCAGCGGCCGCAGGAGTAGGCCCCGCCGGCGAAGCCGTCGTAGAGACCGAGGTTGAACAGGGCCTCGCCCGGGGTGTCGAAGTCGCCCGAGTCCAGGGACAGCTCGAGGGCCTCGGTGGCCTGGGCCTGGGCCTCGTCGGGCGAGATCTGGATCGAGCGGATGTAGGCGATCAGGTTGTTGATCTGCTGGTCGTTCAGGGCACCGCCGCCCTCGATGCCCCAGGCGGGCATCGGTGAGAAGGGCCGCCCGTAGACGAGGATCTCGAAGAGCTCCTCCTCGTCGTAGCGCAGCAGCACGGTGTTGAGGGCGGGGGCCTGCCAGTTGACGCTGGCCACGAAGTCGCCGTTGGCGTCGGTCACCGTGTACGGCGCCGCGCCACCGGTGGCCTCCATGCCGCCGTGGCAGCCGGCGCAGTTGAGGCCACCGTTGGCCGTGGTGTCGAACTGCTCGGCGCCGCGGTCGATGGCCACGTCCTCGAAGGTCTGGGTCCAGCCCTCGTTGCGGCCCGGCTCGCCCAACCAGTACATCGGCAGGCCGATGGCCACCAGGGCGACGAGGCCGAGGCCGAGGGCCAGGTTGCGGTTGAGGACCTTGCCCTCCAGCACCTCGTCGGGGTGGTGGGGCACCCGGTTGGGGGCCAGCTCGATCTCCGAGCCCACCTCCTTGCGAGTGCGCAGGGCATAGAGGAGGACGTAGACCAGCAGCGCCAGCAGGAGCAGCACCGCGATGACACGGCCGACGTCGTAGAAGGTGTTGGCCAGGACGGCCCCGGCGGTCAGGGCGTCACTCATGGGTCGAGCCTCCCAGGCAGCTGGGGCCCTCCGGCTCCTGGCCGGTGGTGTCCACGCCGATCGGCGGGCCCTGGATGCGGGCCCCGGTGTCGACGGTGAACACGCCACCCTCCACCGACATGGCGAAGCGGTCCAGCCCCCGGGGGGCGGGGCCGGCCTTCTTCTCGCCCACCCGGTTGTAACGCGAGCCGTGGCACGGGCACTCGAACCATTGCGAGGTCTCGCAGCTCGGCACCCGGCAGCCCAGGTGCGGGCAGGTCTGGAACAGGGCCACCAGACCGGCCTCCATGCCCGCCAGCTCGGAGGAGCTGTACACCTGTTCGGCGTTCTCCAGCGCCTCGGCCGGGTACTCGGTCACCCACATGCGTCCCTCGGGCACATAGAGGAAGCCACTGCCCTCGACGATGCGGGCCTTGACGTCGCTCACCGGGCCGACCCGGATCTTGGAGCCGAAGCCCCCCTGGGCGTTGGGCCAGATGAAGGCCAGCACGGAGGCCCCGAAGCCGGCCAGGCCCAGGGCGGTGAAGCCCACGATGGCCCGGTTGAGGAACTGGCGGCGGGTGACGCCCAACTCCTCGGGGTCGGGCGGGGTGTAGACCTCGACCGGGGCCGGCTCGGCGGGGACCAGCTTGCCCGAGCGGGCCAGGACGGCCTGGCGCTCGATCTCGCGGCCGGTGGGCTCGCCCTCGGCATCGAGGACGGGGCCGGTGTCCTTGCGGCGGGTCTCGCGGCTGAGGGAGCCCACGGCGGCGTCGCGGTCACGGCGGCGGGCCGCCCCGGCGACGAGGATGCCGGCGAGGACGACCAGCAGGGGGATGACGATGAGGAGGACGGTGCCGGTGCTCATAGGTCGAAGAAGATCCCTTCCACCCAGGGGAACACGAAGTTCTGGCCCGGGCCTCGGAAGAAGGAGCCGATCATGGTGAGGACCGCCCAGAACATCAGCTGGACGGTGAACAGCGAGATGGCGAACTTGCGGTCCTCGGGCTTGTTGCTGGGGTTCTTGTCGATGTAGGGCGCCAGCATGTAGCCGAGCAGGCCGATGGTGGGGATGGTCACCCCGGCCACCATCGGGTGGAACATGGTCAGCAACTCCTGAAGGCCCAGGAAGTACCAGGGCGCCTTGGACGGGTTCGGCGTCTGGTTCGGGTTGGCCAGCTCGAGCAGCGGGGCGTTCACGAAGATCGAGAAGAAGAGCAGGAAGGCCAGCACGCCCAGGGCGGCCACGAACTCGATCAGCAGCAGGTGGGGCCAGGTGTGGACCTTGTCGACGGGGGTGGCCTTGACGTCCTGGATGGAGCCGGCCTTCACCACGGTCAGCAGGCGCTGGGTGTGGCCGCCGGGACCGGTCGGGGTGGCGGCGGCCGGGGCGGTGGCCACGGCGGTGCCCCCACCACCGGCGGCCGCGGGGGCGGCCTCGGCGGCGGCACCGCCACCAGCGGCGCGCTCGCGGGCGGCCTTGGAGCGCTCGAGCAGCTCGGATGGGATGCCGCTGTCGCCGGCGCCGCCCTCGGCACCGCCCGCGGACTCCTCGCCGCCGCCGGCTCGCGCCGCCTCGGCCTTCTTACGGGCCTCCTCGGCCCGCTTGCGCAGGTGTTCGGGGATCTCGGTCATGCGTCGCTCCTACAGGGGCCCGGAGATGCCGCCGTCCTTGCGGACCCGCCAGAAGTGGACGGCCATGAAGATGACGATGACGAAGGGCAGGAACAGGACGTGCAGCACGTACCAGCGCAGCAACGTCTCGGAACCGATCTCGGCGCCGCCCAGCAGGGCGAACTTGACCTGGGAGCCGAACACCGGGGTGAACCCGCCCATGTTGGTGCCCACGGTCACGGCCCAGAGGGCCAGCTGGTCCCAGGGCAGCAGGTAGCCGGTGAAGGAGAGCAGCAGGGTGAGCAGCAACAGCACCACGCCGATCACCCAGTTGAACTCCCGGGGCGGCTTGTAGGCACCGTGGTAGAAGACCCGCGCCATGTGGAGGAACACCGAGATGACCATCAGGTGGGCCGCCCAGCGGTGCATGTTCCGCACCAGCAGACCGAAGGCCACCGAGGTGTGCAGGGCCTGGATGTCGTCCCAGGCCTGGGTGGCGGTGGGTCGGTAGAAGAACATCAGGAAGATGCCCGTCACCGTGAGGAGGATGAACAGGAAGAAGCTCAGCCCGCCCAGGCAGAGGGTGTAGCTGACCTTCACCGCGTGCCGCTTCACCTTCACCGGGTGGAGGTGGTAGAGGACGCTGTTCATGATGACGTAGGACCGGTTCCGGGGGCTGTCGCTGTAGCCCTTCCGGAAGATCGACCCGGGTCGGAAGATCGAACTCCAGACCTGGCTGCCCTGGAGGTTGTCGAGCGCCTCCGACGCCTTCTCCTGGACCACGGCCCCGGGTCCGGGGCGCTTCTCCATCGCCTTTGCCACTTTCAGGGGCTCCTTCGTTGCCGCTCAGCCCAGCCGCATGCCGTAGGCATAGCCGTGCGAGTTGGTGCGCTGGTGGGCGTCACCCGTCGGGGCGGGGTCGCCGATCTTGCCGAGGATGATCACCCCGGTGGGACAACGGTCGACGCAGAGCGCGCAGCGGGTGCAGACGTCGTCGTCGATCGTGAAGATCACGTGGTCGCTGGGGTCGAGTCCGGGCTGCTCGGTGCCCATGGCGTCGTCGATGGCGTCGGGCGACACCATGTGGATGCACTTCCACGGGCAGATGTCCACGCAGCCCTCGCACATGATGCACTCGGACTGGTCGATGTGGATGAACTGCTTGGGCTTGACCTGGGTGCTGAGCCAGGCCGCGTCCACCTCCTGGAGGACGTAATCGGCCCGGAACTCGGGCATCGGGGGGTTGGCGTCGGTCGTGGTCACGGGACGGGCCTAGGCCTCGGCCTTCACGAGGGGACGGCCGTAGTCGGAGCTCTGGGCCTCGGCCTCGACCGGCGCCGCCTGGCCCCGGCTCTGCCACATCGCCCACAGCTTGATCCAGGCCACCACGTAGACGACCTGGATGAGGACCACGACCACGTCGCGGAGGGCCTGGTAGGGGATCACCACCGGGAGGGCGTCGAGCACCTCGCCGGGGCCGACGATGAACTTGTCGGGGCCCCAGCCCAGGTCGGCGTCGGCGTAGACGATCCACTGGTGGGTGACGACCCCGAAGGACCAGAAGATGGTGCCGAAGACGTAGACGGCGCCGATCATGGCCTCGCCCCAGGAGACGGGGGCGCCGGCCGGCCGGCGCTTCATGACCAACAGGCCCACGCCGATCAGCACCAGGCTGATGAGCACGGAGATGACGAACGCGACCATCTGCTGCCTGTCACCTCCTCGAGTCCTGGGGCTCCACGCCCGACTTCGTGAAATCGATCACAATCAGCGCTCCCAAGGTTACCCGCCTCGGCGGGAGGTCCCTGGTCGCCTGACGGGGTTGGTCTAGCACGCGGGTCCTCGACGACACACATCGGCGGGCGGACGACCGGTGGCGGGGCCGCCCCTTCTTGGTGAGGACCGGGGGCGCGGGCCTAGAGTGACCGCGCTCCCGAGGACACGCACCGGAGGAATCGTGACCGAGGTCCCCGACTACCTGCTCCAGCGCTCCCGCCAGCGCCGTGCCGCGCTCGGCCTGGGCGGCGACGCCGGCGGCGCGGTCGCCCCCGCCGCCGTGGGCGGCGCCGGCCCCGCCACGTCCTCG
>CAYTJS010000063.1:0-14594 GCA_964438115.1 uncultured Iamiaceae bacterium | reverse complement strand
GCCGCCCTAGAAATCGCCGCATGACCCCTTGACAAGAACATGGGGACACCCCCCGAACTTGCGTCAGCCACACCACGAATTCGTGGTGTAGGCGACGCAAGTTCAGGAGATGGCGGCGCGGATCTCGCGGACGATGTGCTCGGGGCGGTCGACGTAGGCCCGCCAGGTGTAGTGGTACATCGACCAGCCGAGGCCGGTCAGAAGGTTGCGGCGTCGGGGGTCGCGCTCGAACGCGTCGTCTTCGATGTGGTGGCGCCCGTCCAGCTCGATGCCGACCAGGTGCCGCGGATACGCGAGGTCGATGCGGGCGATGAGGCGACCGGTCGCGTCCCGCACCTCGTGCTGGAGGACCGGGGCGGGCAGGCCGGCGTCGAGCAGGAGCCGCTCGACCATCCGCTCGAAGGCCGAGTCGGGAACGACGGGCTCGCCGTACTTCTCGGTGAGGAGGGCCCGGAGGGTCGCCACGCCGGCCCGACCCCGAACGGCATGGCGCACGAGGCACTCGAAGAGGCCGGGCCAGGTCGTCAGGCGCCGGCGCCGGGCCTCGTCGACGGCGAGGAGCAGCCGGTGGAAGCCGATCCGGTGGCCGATGTCGAGCAGGGTCCGGTCGATCCCGGTCACGTCGATGCCCCGCCGCTGACACTGGCCGAGCCGGTCGTCGAACTGGGTGCTCTCGTGGACCCGGATCTCGTCCCATTGGAGTCGCCGGTGCCGCGGCACGGTGATCTCGGGCCTACCCGGTCGGTAGCCGTCGAGATCCCAGAGCACCGCCCCCGAGAAGTGCGAGGCCACGCCACCGGAGAGCAGGGCGGCGCCGGTGAGCTTCGCCTCCCAGGTCATCCCGAACCCGGCGATGCCGTAGAGGCCGGGGCGCACCCGGACCCAGCGGCCGTCGGCCAGGCGGCGTTCGACCTGGCGTTCCGAGGCGCCGAGGTCGAGCGCCTGACGCCGGGTGATGAGCAGGCGCTGACGGCGGGCCATGGCGATGACCCGATGGTCGATGTCGTGCATCGTCGCTTCCCTTCGCGACGTACTTGCGTCGCTACCACCACGAATTCGTGGTGTGGCTGACGCAAGTTCGGGTGGGGGGGAAGCGCTCGGGGGGACGTTACGCGGGACGGCCGCCGGGGGGAAGGGGTCAGTAGGCGGTGGTGCGGGTGCGGTGGCGGGGGTGGCCCTTGGCCTCGGGGCGGCCGCCGCGATGCCAGAGGGCCATGTCGACCATGCCGGCGGTGGCGTCCTCGACGCCGGCGGCGGTGAGCTCGGCCACGACCAGCTCGACGGCGTGGACGGCCACGGCCCGGATCTCGACCTCCTCGGGGCTGTCGTGCTCGAGCAGCTCGCCCGCCTCGATGCGGGCGAGGAGGTCCGGCTCGTAGCGCAGGACCCCGGCCAGGCGCAGGACGTGGGGGACGAGGTTGTCGGCGAACATCGTCAGGCGGTCGAGGTCGTCGAAGCGGCCCGGACCCTGCCCGCCGAAGGCCAGGCTCAGGTCGGCGGCGGTGATCTGGGCCCGCTTGAAGAGGGGGACGCGCTCGCCGTCGTGAGGGCTGACGTCGCGGTACATCGGGTGCTCCCACGCCAGCAGCTCGACCAGGCGGTCGGCGGAGGCCCCGGCGGCGTCGACCAGGTCGAGGCAGGACCCGAAGTGCCCGATCACCTCGGCCAGGCGGTTCCACGAGTCGGCGAAGAGCCCCATGAGGTCGGCCACCGGCCCGGCGGGGTCCTGGCCGAAGAGGGCGGCGCACCAGGCGGCGTCGGCGGCGGCCATCTCGGCGACGGTCACCCCACCCCGGTCCCGCAGGGCCCCGGCGATGGTGTGGTAGCCCGACTGCCCCGGCGCCTTGCGCAGCACGGGGAACCAGCCCGACCCGAAGTTCACGGCGTCGAGGGCCAGTACGAAGCGGGCCCGGTCCTCGTCGGACGCGCCGACGGCGTGGTGGGCCGGGTCCTCGGGGTCGGTGACCAGGCCCCCGGCAGCCAGCTCGGCGGCCAGCGCGGGCACGGCCTCGGGGACCAGGTGCACATGGTGGGCGCGGCCGGCGACCCGGGCGCACGCCTCTCGGATCTCCTCCAGCACCGCCCGTAGGGTACGGAGATGGCTCATCCCGCGGCGGCCCTCTTCGATCGCCGACCCCTGGTCTTCACCGCGCACGCCGCCGAGTCGGCCTACCTGCGCGAGCGGATCTGCGCCTTCGTCCTCGACCGCGACGCCGTCCCCGTCAACCCGTGGATGGTGGGCGGCTACTTCCTCTACGGGCTGGTCGACAAGGACCTCGTGCGCCGGGCCAACAACAACCTGCTGATGCGGTGCGACGAGCTGTGGGTGTTCGGCCCTACCAGCGATGGCGTCGACGTCGAGGTCGAGTGGGCCAAGGCCAACGGCACGCCCGTGCGCTGGTTCGCCCTGGACCACTACGGCGAGGCGATCGTCGAGACGGAGCCGACGGCGTGACGGGGCCCGAGGCGATCGTGGCCACCGCCGAGGCGTGGCTGCGCCGCGACCCCGACCCCGACACCCGGGCGGAGTTGGCCGCCCTGCTCGAGGCCGGGGACCACGACGAGCTGGCCCGACGCTTCGCCGGCCGCCTGGCCTTCGGCACCGCCGGCCTCCGGGCCGCCCTCGGGGCCGGGCCGTTGCGCATGAACCGGGTGGTGGTCCGCGAGGCCACCGCCGGCCTGGTGCGTCACCTGCCCGAGGGGGCGACGGTGGTCGTCGGCCACGACGCCCGGCACAAGTCCGATGTCTTCGCCCAGGACGCCGCCGGGGTGGTGGCCGCCGCCGGTGGCCGGGCCCTGCTGCTGCCCCTGTCGCTGCCCACGCCCGTGCTGGCCTTCGCCGTCCGCCACCTCGGCGCCGACGCCGGGGTGATGGTGACCGCCAGCCACAACCCGCCGGCCGACAACGGCTACAAGGTGTACCTGGGCGACGGGGCCCAGATCGTGCCGCCCGCCGACGCCGAGATCGCCGCCCACATCGAGGCGGTGGCGGCCGAGGGCGAGGTGGCCGTCGCCGAGCCCGACGACCCCCGCATCGAGGTCCTCGGAGCCGAGGTGGTGAGCGCCTACCTGGACGCGGTGGTGGCGGGCTCGCTGGTCGCCGCCCGCAACGTCGGCGTGGCCTACACCGCCATGCATGGTGTCGGCCGCGACGTGCTCCTGGCCGCCTTCGGCCGGGCCGGGTTCCCCGCCCCGGCCGTGGTCGTCGAGCAGGGCGATCCCGACCCCGACTTCCCGACGGTGACCTTCCCGAACCCCGAGGAGCCCGGCGCCCTCGACCTGGGGCTGGCGCTGGCCGGCCGGGTGGACGCCGACGTGCTCCTGGCCAACGACCCCGACGCCGACCGCCTCGGCGTGGCCGTGCCCACGCCGGACGGCGGCTGGCGGGCCCTCACCGGCGACGAGATCGGGGCCCTGCTCGCCGACCACGTCCTGGCCCACACCACCGGCGCCGACCGGCTGGTCGTCACCACGGTCGTGTCGTCCCGCCTGCTCGGCCGCATGGCCGCCGCCCACGGCGTCCACTTCGAGGAGACCCTGACCGGGTTCAAGTGGATCGCCCGCCCGGCCCTGGCGCATCCCGAGTGGCGCTTCGTCTTCGGTTACGAGGAGGCCCTCGGCTACCTGGTCGGCGACGCCGTGCTCGACAAGGACGGCATCGGCGCCGCCCTGGCCTTCGCCGGCCTGGTCGCCGACCTCAAGGCCCGGGGCCTCACCGTCCACGACCGCCTGGCGGCGCTGGCGGTCGAGCACGGTCTGCACGCCACCCGGCCGGTGACGCTGCGCTTCGACGGGCCCGACGGCCTCGACCGCATCGCCGCCCTGATGGCCGCCACCCGGGCCGATCCGCCCACGGCCCTCGGCGGCCTGGCCGTCGAGGAGCGGCGGGACCTGCTCGCCGACGCCGACCTGCCGCCCACCGATGCCCTCGTGCTGCACCTGGCCGGCGGGGCCCGGGTCGTCATGCGCCCCAGCGGCACCGAGCCCAAGCTCAAGTGCTACCTGGAGGCGGTCGTCCCCGTCGCCGCCGGCGACCTCGCCGCCGCCCGGTCGACGGCGGACGAGCAGTTGGCCGCCATCGCCGCCGACCTCGACACCCTCCTGACCACCTGACCCCCCGGCCACGTCCCGTTCTGGTCGCGGAACTTGGGGTGTGGGTGTCGGATCCTGCTGCCGGAACGGGGTGGGTGGTGGAGCGGGTAGACCATGGCATGGACGCACTCGTGGTGGTGGGGGCGGACGAGCCGCCCGAGCGGCTGGTGGCCCGGGCCCGACGGCGACTCGACCTGGGGGCCGACCCCGGTCCCGAGGAGGTGGCGGCCCTGGTGGCCGACCTGCGGGGGCACCGGCCCCGTCGGGTGGGGGTGAGCGGCCAGGACGCCGCCGGCGGGGTGGCCGTGGCCCTCCACGACGCCGGCCTGCCCGTCATCCTCTACGAGGACGACGTCGACGGCCCGGCCGGCACCGCGGCCCGGGCCGGCGGGGTCCGCGTCCTCGACGCCACCGACCAGGGCCCACCGATGGAGGTGGCCGACCGTCTCGAGGACCTGGTCGGCAACACGCCCCTGGTCCGCCTCGACCGCATCGGCCACGACCTGGACTGCCAGCTCCTGGCCAAGCTGGAGCTGCTCAACCCGGGTGGCTCGGTGAAGGACCGCCCCGCCCTGACCATGGTCGACGCCGCCGAGCGGGAGGGCCTCCTCGTGCCCGGGGGCACGATCGTCGAGCCCACCTCGGGCAACACCGGCGTGGGCCTGGCCCTGGTCGCCGCCCGCCGGGGCTACTCGTGCGTCTTCGTCATGCCCGACAAGATGAGCCCCGAGAAGATGGACCTCCTGCGGGCCTACGGCGCCGAGGTCGTCGTCTGCCCGACGGCGGTGGCCCCCGACCACCCCGACTCCTACTACTCGGTGGCCAAGCGCCTGACCGAGGAGCGGCCCAACGCCTTCTCGCCCAGTCAGTACTGGAACCCCGAGAACCCGGCGGCCCACGAGCGCACCACCGGCCCCGAGCTGTGGCGCCAGACCGCCGGGCGCATCACCCACTTCGTCGCCGGCGTGGGCACCGGCGGCACCATCAGCGGCATCGGGCGGTACCTGAAGGCGCAGGACCCCGACGTCCGCATCATCGGTGCCGACCCCGAGGGCTCGGTCTATTCGGGCGGCTCGGGCCGGCCCTACCTGGTCGAGGGCATCGGCGAGGACTTCTGGCCCGGCACCTACGACGGTTCGGTGGTCGACGAGATCGTCGAGGTCAGCGACCGCGACTCGTTCCTCATGGCCCGGGCCGTGACCCGCACCGAGGGCCTGCTCGTCGGGGGCTCGGCGGGCACGGCGGTGTGGGCCGCCCTGCACGTGGGCCGCCGCCTCCCGGCCGACGCCGTGGTCGTCGTGCTCATCCCCGACAGCGGCCGGGGCTACCTCTCGAAGATCTACAACGACGCCTGGATGGCCGACTTCGGCTTCCTGCGGGTGGGGGAGCAGGCCGTGGGCGACCTCCTCGGCCGCAAGCGGGCCGACCTGCCCGAACTCGTCCACGTCCACCCCGAGGAGACGGTGCGCACGGCCATCGACATCCTGCGGGAGTACGACGTGTCCCAGCTCCCGGTGGTCAAGGCCGAGCCCCCGGTCGTCCTCGGCGAACTGGTGGGCGCGGTGCGCGACGTGGCCCTCATGGACGCCGCCTTCCGCGACCCGTCGGTGCTCGACCGCACCGTGGCCGACGTGATGGAGCCGGCGCTGCCCACGGTGGGCGCCGGCCAGCCGGTCGACGACGTGGTGGCCTGCCTGGAGTCGGCCCCCGCCGTGATCGTGCTGGATGCCGGCCACCCGGTCGGCGTCGTCACCCGCTCCGACGTGCTCGACTTCCTCGCGTCGGCCAAGGGGCGCCCGTGACCGACGCCGACGGCTTCGAGACACGGGCGGTCCACGCCGGCTGGGACCCCGACCCGGCCACCGGGGCGGTGGTCCCGCCCATCCACCTGGCCACCACCTTCGCCCAGCACGAGCCGGGCAAGGCCACCTTCGAGTACTCCCGGTCGGACAACCCGACCCGTCAGGTGCTGGAGGCGGCGGTGGCCTCCCTCGAGGGCGGGGCCCACGCCCGCGCCTTCGCCAGCGGGATGGCCGCCATCGACGCCGTCCTGCGCTCGCTGCGGCCGGGCGACCACCTCATCGTGCCGAACGACGCCTACGGCGGCACCTGGCGCCTGATCGACAAGGTCTACGGGCCGTTGGGCATCGAGCACGCGGCCGTGGCCCTGGGGGACCCCGCCGCCGTGGCCGCCGCCTGGCGGCCGACCACCCGGCTGCTGTGGGTCGAGACGCCGACCAACCCGCTGCTGGCCGTGGCCGACATCGAGGCCCTGGCCGCCGTCGCCCACGAGCACGGCGGCCGTTGCATCGTCGACAACACCTTCGCCACGCCCTACCTGCAGCAACCGCTCGCCCTCGGTGCCGATGCCGTCGTGCACTCGACCACCAAGTACCTGGGCGGCCACTCCGACGTGGTCGGCGGGCTGGTCGCCACCGACGACGGGGCCCTGGCCGAGGAGCTGTTCTTCGTCCGCAACGCCGCCGGGTCGGTGTCGTCACCCTTCGCCGACTGGCTGGTGCTGCGGGGGCTGCGGACCCTGGCCGTGCGCATGGACCGCCACTGCGCCTCCGCCGCCGCCGTGGCCCGCTTCCTCGACGCCCACCCCCGGGTGACCGAGGTGCGCTGGCCCGGCCTGGCCACCCACCCCGGCCACGTCGTAGCCGCCCGTCAGATGCGCGACTTCGGCGGCATGGTGTCGTTCGTGGTCGACGGGGGGGCCGAGGCGGCGGCCGCCGTGGTGGCCCGCACCCGGCTCTTCACGCTGGCCGAGTCGCTGGGGGCGGTCGAGTCCCTCATCGAGCAGCCCTCGGTGATGACCCACCTGTCGGTGGCCGGCTCACCCCTCGAGGTCGACCCCGCCCTGGTGCGCCTGAGCGTCGGCCTCGAGACCGTCGACGACCTCCTCGCCGACCTCGACGAGGCCCTGACGGCCTAGGTGGTGTGGCCCGGCGGGTCAGGCGGGCCGGCCGGGGTGGGGCGGTGGGGTGCGGCCGCGGACGCCCTGGGCGATGAGGGTGCCGGTGAGGGTGCGGTCGAGGTGCTCGGCCCGCCAGGCGAGGAGGGCATGGGCCTCCTCCAGCACGACGGCGGGGTCGTCGACCAGGGTGCCCCACGTGGGGTCGGCGGCCAGGTCGAAGCAGCGCCACGAGCCGTCACCGAAGTGCACGTACGCCCGGTCCTCGCTGCGGCGCACGGCCAGGTTGTTGCGCTCCAGGCGGCGCTGCCACGGCCACTCGTCGGTCGTGTAGGTCAGGTGGTTGTCGCGCCAGTCGAACTCCCAGTGGGCGGCGGTCCGCCACCACGGGGGGTCCTCCCCGGTCAGGAACGGGGTGAGGGGCAGGCCGTCGACCTGCAGGGGGATGGGAGCGCCGATCAGGTCGCAGATCGTGGGCAGCACGTCGACGGCCTCGGTGAAGGACTCGACCACGCCGCCGGCGACCACCCCGGGCCCGGCCACGATGGCGGGGATGTGGTAGCTGGCCCCGAAGTAGCCGCCCTTCTCGACCAGGCCCTGGTCGCCGAGCTGCTCGCCGTGGTCGGAGGTGATGACGACCACGGTGCGGTCGGTGTCACCCCGGGCGTCGACGGCGGCCAGCACCCGGCCCAGCTCGTGGTCGACGTGACTGACGCAGCCGTAGTACTGCGCGGCCAACTCGGCCAGGGCCCTGGGCTCGGTCGGCGCCCCCGTGATCGGGTGGTCGAGGAGGCGGTCGTGGAGCCGGTGGCGGTCGTCGGGGACCGGCGCGGGCGCCGGGCAGTCGGCCGGGTCGTAGGCCCGGGACCAGTCGCCGGCGGCGCGGTAGGGCGGGTGAGGGCGCAGGAACGACACGTGGGCGAACCAGGGCTCGTCGTCGGCCTGCCCCAGCCAGTCGACGACGTGGTCGGCCAGGAAGGCGCTGACCGACAGCCCGGCCGGTCGCTGGTGCTCGGTGGCCAGCGCCGTCCAGGGGTCGTCGACCTCGTGGCCGTGGGCGGCCAGGTGGGCCAGCCACGGCCGGTGGTGGTCGGGGAGGTCGAGGCCCACCGTGAACCCGGGCAGCACGCCCGTGTACTCCTCGAGACGGGGGTCGTCGGGGTCGGTGACCGTGCGGGGGTCGACGGCCTGGTCGGTGTAGCCGAACAGGATCGGGTCGTAGCCCGCCCGCCGCGCCACCCGGGCCACGTTGTCGAGGCGGTCGTCCAGGGGGGTCCCGTTGCCGACCACCCGGTGGTTCATCTGGTAGGTGCCGGTGTAGAGGGAAGCCCGTCCCGGCCCGCAGGGGGCGGCGTTGGCGTGGTGGCGGGCGAAACGCACCCCCCGGGCGGCGAGGGCGTCGAGGGTCGGCGTGCGCACCAGCGGGTGGCCGGCGCAGCCCAGGGCGTCGCCCCGCAGCTGGTCGAGGGTGACCAGCAGGACGTTGGGGCGTGCCCCCACCGGCCCCGGCCGCCTACTGGTCGCCGAACTGGCGGTCGCCGGCGTCGCCCAGGCCGGGGACGATGTAGGCCGACTCGTTCAGGTGGTCGTCGACGGCGGCGGTGACGACGGTGGCGTCGGGGCAGTGCTCGGAGAAGTGGGCGATGCCCTCGGGGGCGGCCAGCACGCAGACGACGATGATCTGCCCCGGGTTCGACCGCTGCACGATCTGGACGGTGTGCACCAGCGAGCCGCCGGTGGCGAGCATGGGGTCGAGGATGAGGACGGGACGCCCGGCCAGGTCCTCGGGCACGGTGGTCATGTACTCCTCGCTGTCGAAGGTGACCTCGTCGCGCCGCAGTCCGATGAACCCCACCTCGGCGCCGGGCAGCATGGTGAAGGCGGCGTCGAGCATCCCCAGGCCGGCCCGCAGCACGGGCACGATGAGCGGGACGGGCTCGATGCGGCGGCCGGTGGTGGGGGCGAGGGGCGTCCGCACCTCGAAGTCGACGGCGGGCAGGTCGCGGGTGGCCTCGTAGACGAGCAGCCACGACAGCTCCGACAGGGCCCGGCGGAACTCGGGCCGGGGCGTGGACTCGTCGCGCAGCGCCGCCAGGCGCTCGGCGGCGAGGGGGTGGTCGACCACGTGCGTCTGCATCGGCCCCGATCATGACCCACGCGCAGTTGGTACGGTCGAACTCGTGAGCTCCACCGAGCTGGCGCCGGCGGAGCGCCTCTCCATCCCGCCCGTGGGTGGGGTCGGCGTCCGGGTGACCCCTGTCGACGCCGTCGGCCTCGAGGCCCGGGCCGCCGCCCTCGGCGGGCGGTCGATCAAGAAGGCGTCGAAGGCCGCCGCCCTCGACCTGGCGATCCGGTGCTGCGACCTCACCACGCTGGAGGGGGCCGACACCCCGGGCAAGGTGCGGGCCCTGTGCGCCAAGGCGGTGCGGCCCGACCCGACCGACCGCCGCGTGCCGTCGGTCGCCGCCGTCTGCGTGTACCCGCTGATGGTCCCCGTGGCGGCCGAGGCCCTGACCGGCAGCGGCGTGCTGGTGGCGAGCGTCGCCGGCGCCTTCCCCGCCGGCCTCGGGCCGCTCGACACCCGGCTGGCCGAGATCGCCGAGGCGGTGGCGGCCGGTGCCGACGAGATCGACATGGTGCTCAACCGCTCGGCCTTCCTGGCCGGCGACTACGCCACCGCCTACGACGAGATCGCCGCCTCCAAGGAGGCCGCCGGGCGGGCCCACCTCAAGGTCATCCTCGAGACGGGCGAGCTGGGCTCCTACGACCAGGTGCGCCGGGCCTCGATGCTGGCCATGGCCGCCGGGGCCGACGTCATCAAGACCTCCACCGGCAAGATCGGCACGGCGGCCACGGCGCCGGTCGCCCTGTGCATGGCCGAGGCCATCCGCGACTTCCGCGAGCAGACCGGCCGGATCGTGGGCCTGAAGCTGGCCGGCGGCATCCGCAGCGCAAAGCAGTCCTGGCAGTACCTGGTGATCGTGGGCGAGACCCTCGGACCCGAGTGGCTCACGCCCGACCGCTTCCGGCTGGGCGCCTCGAGCCTGCTCAACGACCTGCTGATGCAGCGCCGGTGGCTGGTCACCGGCCGCTACCAGCGCCCCGACGACTTCACGATCGACTGACGACATGAGCGACCGCACCGACCTGGCCGCCCCCGGGGGCTTCACCCTGGAGTACGCCCCCGCCCCCGAGTCCACCGCCGTGGTGTCGCTGCGGGACACCTACGGCCTCTTCATCGACGGCGACTGGGTCGAGCCCGCCTCCGGGCGCCACTTCCCGACGGTCAACCCGGCCACCGAGGAGCAGCTGGCGGTCGTGGCCGAGGCCGACGCCACCGACGTCGACCGGGCCGTGGGCGCCGCCCGCCGCGCCTTCGACGGCGGCTGGGGCGAGCTGCCGGGTCGCGAGCGGGCCAAGTTCGTCTACCGCATCGCCCGCCTGCTCCAGGAGCGGGCCCGCGAGTTCGCCGTGCTCGAGACGATGGACGGCGGCAAGCCCATCAAGGAGTCCCGCGACGTCGACCTGCCCCTCGTCGCTGCCCACTTCTTCCACTACGCCGGTTGGGCCGACAAGCTCGACTACGCCTTCGCCGGCCGCCGGGCCCGCCCCCTCGGGGTGGCCGGTCAGGTCATCCCCTGGAACTTCCCACTCCTGATGGCGGCCTGGAAGCTGGCCCCGGCGCTGGCCACCGGCAACACCGTCGTGCTGAAGCCGGCCGAGACGACCCCCCTCACCGCCTTGCTGCTGGCCGAGGTCCTCCAGGACGCCGACCTGCCCCCGGGCGTGGTCAACATCGTCACCGGGGCCGGGGCAACCGGCGCCGCCCTGGTCGCCCACCCGGGGGTGGACAAGGTCGCCTTCACCGGCTCGACCGAGGTGGGCAAGCGCATCCAGTCCGAGCTGGCCGCCACGACCAAGCGCCTCACGCTCGAACTGGGGGGCAAGGCGGCCAACATCGTCTTCGAGGACGCGGCCATCGACCAGGCCGTCGAGGGCGTGGTCAACGGCATCTGGTTCAACCAGGGCCACGTCTGCTGTGCCGGGTCCCGGCTGCTCGTGCAGGAGTCGGTGGCCGAGCCGTTCCTGGCCCGGCTACGCGCCCGCCTCGACACCCTCCGGGTGGGCGACCCCCTCGACAAGAACACCGACGTGGGTGCCATCAACAGCCGCGAGCAGCTGGAGAAGATCCAGGAGCTGGTGGCCTCCGGCGTGGACGAGGGAGCCGACCTCTACCAGCCCGACTGCGTCCTGCCCGAGCGGGGCTTCTTCCACGCCCCGACGGTGTTCACCGGCGTGTCCCAGAGCCACCGGATCGCCCGCGAGGAGATCTTCGGTCCGGTGCTGTCGGTGCTCACGTTCCGCACGCCGGACGAGGCGGTGGAGAAGGCCAACAACACGCCCTACGGGCTGTCTGCCGGCGTCTGGACCGAGAAGGGCAGCCGCATCCTGTGGATGGCCGAGCGCCTGCGGGCGGGCGTGGTCTGGGCCAACACGTTCAACCAGTTCGACCCCACCAGCCCCTTCGGCGGCTACAAGGAGTCGGGCTTCGGCCGCGAGGGCGGGCGCCACGGTCTCGCCCCCTACGTCGCCCTGGAGGGGATCGATGGCTGACCGGCTCGACGTGCGCAAGACCTACAAGCTCTACGTCGGCGGGCAGTTCCCGCGGTCGGAGTCGGGCCGCAGCTACCCCGTGCGGGCCGCCGACGGCACGCTGCTGGCCAACGCCGTGCTCGGCTCCCGCAAGGACCTGCGCGACGCGGTGAAGGCGGCCCGGGGGGCCCAGGCCGCCTGGGTGGCCCGCTCGGCCTACAACCGGGCCCAGATCCTCTACCGCGTCGGCGAGATCATGGAGGGACGCCGGTCCCAGTTCGTCGACGAGCTGGCTGCCGGCGGGGTGGTCGATCCCGAGGGTGAGGTCGACCTCGCCGTCGACCGGTGGGTCTGGTACGCCGGCTGGGCCGACAAGCTCCCGTCGGTGCTGGGCGGGGCCAACGCGGTGGCGGGCCCGTACTTCAACCTCACCGTGCCCGAGCCCACCGGG
The DNA here is from genome assembly GCA_964438115.1 of uncultured Iamiaceae bacterium. GTDB lineage: Bacteria > Actinomycetota > Acidimicrobiia > Acidimicrobiales > DATDAH01 > DATDAH01. The sequence goes on along the minus strand of CAYTJS010000063.1, from coordinate 2,541 downwards.
GTGGTCGGCCTGATCGCCCCCGACGAGGCACCCCTGCTGGCCCTGGTCTCGCGGCTGGCGCCGATCATCGTGGCCGGCAACACGGTCGTGGCCCTGGCCAGCGAGACCCTGCCGCTGCCGGCCGTCACCCTGGGCGAGGCCCTGGCCACCAGCGACGTGCCCGGCGGCGTGGTCAACCTGCTGACCGGGCACCGGTCCGAGCTGGTGCCGTGGTTCGCCGGCCACCGCGACCTGAACGCCCTCGACCTCACGGGGGTCGACGACCCCGAGCTGCTGGCCGAGGCCCGGCGGGCCGCCGCCGACAGCGTCATGCGCACGACCCGGGCCGTGGGGCCCGAGACCGACTGGCGGTCGCCGGCCGCCGAGTCGCCGTACGTCATCGAGGCGTTCCTCGAGGCCAAGACCGTCTGGCACCCGAAGGGCGCCTGACCGACCGACGAAGGGGAGGCCGTGGCCACACGGACCTGGGAGATCACCAAGGCCTACGACGAGCTCATCGAGCTCCTGCGGGACTTCGACGACGAGTTCATGGAGGGGCCCCACAACGTGGCCGCCGACGAGCAGCTCGTCGTCATGGGCTACAAGTGGATCTTCTCGATCCTGCAGGTGGCCATGGACGTCTACCTGTGGGGCGACGCGGCGGCCCCCCGATTCGTCGACATCGTCGGGCCCTACAAGAAGTGGGGCGGTGACAACACCGACGCCTACTACCGGTTCGCCCCCGTCGACCCGGCCCGGACCTACAGGGTCACCGGCACCGCCGGTGACGCCGTCTACTTCTCGCTCACCATCTACGGCGGGCCCAACGACGGCAACTACACGAACCGCATCGTCGGCATCGTCAACAACACCGAGCTGGAGCTGGGCCCGAACGGCGAGTTCGAGCTGATGATGGGCCCGGAGAAGCCCACCGACTGGGACGGGGCGTGGATCACCCTCGACGCCGACGCCGTCCACGCCATCACCCGCGACTACCTGGTCGACGCCCGCACGGGCCGGCGGGTCGAGTGGCGCATCGAGGCACAGGATCGGCCCGCCACCTACCGGGAGTCCGACGAGGACGCCGCCCGCCGCTTCCGGGCCGTCATGACCTGGCTGAAGGACCAGGCGGCCATCGTCCCCGTCCCCGTGGGCCAGCAGGACGAGCCCGACGAGGACCGCAACCTCGGCCACAAGGCCAACCCCGACAGCAACCAGTTCGACGACCCGTACCCGGTGCCCGAGAACAACTTCGGCTGGTCGGCCGGCGACGCCGCCTACGCCTTCGGCAAGTGGGACCTGGCCCCCGACGAGGCCCTGGTCATCGAGGGCACGTCGCCGCCCTGTGCCTTCTGGAGCCTCAACCCGTGGAGCCCGTTCCTCCACTGCTTCAACTACGACTACGAGCGCGTCACCATCAACCACGGCAGCTGCGTGCTGAACGACGACGGCTCGTTCACCATCGTCCTGGCCCACGAGACCCCCGACCACCCCAACGGCGTCTCGCTGCAGGGCAACGGGCGGGGCTTCCTCTGCTTCCGCTGGTTCCTGCCCGAGCGGGTCCCCGACCCCATCCGCACCCGGGTGGTCACGGTCGCCGAGGTCGCCGACCTGTAGTTCACCGAACCTTGTGCAAAAGCGCCGTCATGGCGGCGGGAACGCACAAGGTTCGGGGCTACCAGGGGTCGACGACCTCGCCGGCGACGACGAGGAGGCGGACCTGGCGGTCGGGGCCGAGGACGAGGCCGTCGACGGGGTCGGGCAGGTCGTCGAGGTCGGCCATCGGCCACACGGCCAGGTCGGCGGGCTGGCCCACCTCGAGGCGACCGCTGCCCACGCCCACGCACCGGGCCCCGCCGACGGTGGCCAGGCGCAGGGCGTCGGCGGGCAGGAAGGCGTCGGCCCGCCCGGCCCGCTGGCGGGCCGTGTAGAGGGCCTGGCGCAGCTCGGGCTGAAGGCGGCCCACCTCGTTGGAGGCGACCCCGTCCACGCCCAGGCCGACGGGGGCGCCGGCGGCCTCGAGGTCGGTGACCGGGCACATCCCGGCGGCCAGCCGGGCGTTGGACGACGGGCAGTGGGCGGCGCCGGTGCCGGTGGCGCCCAGGCGGGCGATCTCCTCGGGCCGCAGGTGGATGGCGTGCGCCAGCCACACGTCGTCGCCCAGCCAGCCCCACTCGTCCATCAGCTCGACGGGCCGCCGGCCGTGGGTCTCGAGGCAGTAGGCGGTCTCCTCGGGCGTCTCGCACAGGTGGGTGTGCAGGCGCAGGCCCCGCCGCCGGGCCAGCTCGGCCGACTCGACCATCAGCTCGCGGCTCACCGAGAACGGCGAGCAGGGGGCCACGACCACCTCGCAACGGCCGGGCTCGTGCAGCCGGTCGGCCACGGCCTCGGTCGAGGCCAGAATGGCGTCGCGGTCCTCGACCACGTGGTCCGGCGGGAGCCCGCCGTGGCGCTCGCCCAGGTCCATCGAGCCCCGCGACAACACGAGGCGGATGCCGACCCGCCGGGCGGCGTCGGCGATGACGTCGAAGACCGAGTCGTCGCCCCGAGGGACGAGGTAGT
>CAYTJS010000062.1:0-15022 GCA_964438115.1 uncultured Iamiaceae bacterium | reverse complement strand
GCAAGGAGGGCGCCACCGTCCGCCACGCCCTGAGCCACCGGGCCGCCGTGCCCGCCATCCGCGCCCCGCTGACCGACGAGGACCTGTGGCAGTGGGACACCATGGCCGCCGCCGTGGCCGCCACCGAGGCCTGGCACGAGCCGGGGGCGGCGGTGATCTACCACACCAACACCTACGGTCACCTGGTGGGCGAGTTGGTCCGCCGGGCGGGTGGCGACCGGCCCGCCGTCGCCCTGCGCCGGGCCGCTGAGCTGGCGGGCGCCGACGTCTGGTACGCCCTGCCCCCGGCCGAGCAGGCCCGCTGTGCCGAGGTCCGCTTCCACGTCCGGGCCGACGTGAGCGCCGCCCTGGCCGCCGGCGTCGAGGCCGGTGGGGTCGGGGCCATGATCGGCCTGGCCTACGCCAACCCGCCGAGCTACTCGTCCCAGGGCGTGGTCAACACGGCGGCGTGGCGCTCGGCTTCGGCGACCCCGATGCCGGTGTGGCCTTCGGCTACGTCATGAACGACGTCGTGCCCCGCTGGCAGAGCACCCGCAACCGGGCCCTGATCGACGCCCTCTACGCCGCCCTCTGACGGACGCGGCGGGGCCCGCACCACGTCGTTGTGGAGCGGGCCCCGGACCCACGGACGGTCGACGGTCGGTCAGCCGTAGTAGGCGCCGCAGTGCGGCCAGTGGTGCAGGCCGGAGCTGGTCCGGACCCGCTCGGCGATGGTCGCCTGGTACCAGGCGGGGCGGGAGCTGGGCAGCCCCTGGCCGCCGTACGCCTGCCACGTCCCCAGGTTGAACTGGAGACCGCCGTAGTACCCGTTGCCGGTGTTGATCGACCAGTTGCCGCCGGACTCGCAGTGGGCGACGCCCGACCACCGACCGACCAGCTCGCGACGGTGCCGCTGGACGGCGAGGGCGAACAGGTAGAGGCGCACACGGCGCGCCTCGAGGCGGAAGTTCGCCCAGGTGGCCTCCGGATGACCTCGCACCCGGTCGCCACCCCACCAGAACACGCGCCCGTGTCGCCACAGGAACTGACCCCGGTTCTGGTAGCGCTTGGCCACGTCGCACGCGGTGTACCCGCGGCCGCAGCGGCCGAAGTCGACCCAGCGTGGATCTGGCCCCCGACGGGTGGAGGGTCCGCCGTCCACCCGGCGCTGGTTCGTGGTGGCCGGGGTGGCCACCTCATCGGACGGGGCCGGGACCACCGTGGTGGTGGGGGCCGCCGTCGTGGGGGGAGCGGGGGCTTCCGTCGTCGTGGTCGGTGCCTCGGTGGTCGGAGGGACCTCCGTGGTCGCCGGGGCGACCGTGGTGGCCGGCGCTTCCTGGGCCGAGGCCCCGGGGCCGACCGTGCCGATCACGGCGACGGCGAGCAGCAGCGCCAGTGCTGTCTGCCCGATCCGCTTGGTACTGCCTGGCAAGGGTGTGCTCCTTGTTCGACTGCCCCGCCGATGTCGAAGCGCGCGCCACCGCCCGGTTGATGAGGGGGTCACCACGACCGGGCCCGGAGGCCTCGGTGCGAGCGGCGGGCACCCGTGACGCCCCGACGGATCGGGGCGTTGCGGATCAGGCGCTTCTCTTGGTGGGGTGCTGAGAGGATCGGCCGTTCCGTCACGAAATCGCAACATTCAGGCGTGTGATTCACGTCACACGCCGTTTTCGCCCTGGAAACCCGGCGTTCTCCCGTGTCGAAATCATGACGACCCAACCGTCGCGGTCGGCTCGCGAGCCGACGTTCGTATCCTGTCGGCACCATGAGCGACGACCTGCGCGTGAGCGAGAAGGCCCGCAAGCGGATCCTCGGCCTCCGCGACGACGACCCCGACCACACCGGCCTGGCCCTCTGGGTCGAGGTCGTGGGTGCCAACGGCCCCGAGTTCGTCTACGACCTCTACTTCCAGGGGGTCGAGCACGCCGATCCCGGCGACCAGGTGAGCGAACTGGACGGGCTGACCGTGGTCGTGCCCGCCGGCAGCCGCCCCCACCTGGCCGGGGCCACCCTCGACGTGAGCCGGGACCTACTCAACCCGGGCATGGTCCTCGACAACCCCAATCCGCCGCCGGGCGGTGCCGTCAGCCCCGGCATGGGCGGCGGCGAGCTGGGCGAGCTCACGGTCAGCGTCGAGGAGCGCATCCGCACCGTGCTCGAACGCCAGATCAACCCCGCCATCGCCGGCCACGGGGGCCGGGCCGAGCTGGTCGAGGTGACCGACGGCGGGGTGGTCACCCTCCAGCTCGCCGGTGGCTGCCAGGGGTGCTCCCAGGCGGCGGCGACCCTGCGCAACGGCATCGAGGTGGCCCTCCGGGAGCACATCCCCGAGATCACCGAGATCCGCGACGCCACCGACCACACCGCCGGCGCCAACCCGTACTACTAGGTCGCCGCCCTTGCGGCTCCACGAAACTCAGCTGAGGCGCTCGAAGATCATGGCCATGCCCTGGCCGCCGCCGACGCACATGGTCTCGATGCCGAAGGTCTTGTCGTGCTCCCGCAGGTTGTGGAGCAGGGTGGCGGTGATGCGGGCCCCGGTCATGCCGAAGGGGTGACCGAGGGCGATGGCGCCGCCGGCCACGTTCAGCTTGTCCCACTCGATGCCCAGCTCGTCGGCGGAGGGGATCACCTGGGCGGCGAAGGCCTCGTTGATCTCGACCAGGTCGATGTCGTCGATGGTCATCTCGGCCCGGCCCAGGGCCTGCTTCACGGCCTCGATGGGGCCGAGGCCCATGATCTCGGGGTTCAGGCCCGACACGCCCGAGGCCACGACCCGGGCCAGCGGGGTGAGGCCGAGGGCCTTGGCCTTCTCGTCGCTCATCACCAGCACGGCGGCGGCGCCGTCGTTGAGCGGGCAGGCGTTGCCGGCGGTCACCGAGCCGCCGGGGCGGAACACCGGCTGCAGCTCGGCCAGCTTCTCGACGGTGGTGCCGGCCCGGGGGCCGTCGTCCTTGGTCACCACGGTGCCGTCGGGGAGCGTGATGGGCGTGATCTCCCAGTCGAACCACCCCGTCTCCTGGGACTGCACGGCGCGCTGCTGGGACAGGGCGGCGAACTCGTCCATGCGCTCCCGGGACACGGCCTTGTACTCGGCCACGTTCTCGGCGGTGTCGCCCATGGCGATGTAGATGTCGGGCAGGCCGGCGGGCGGCGTCCAGTCACCGCTCTCCCCCGCGCTGCGCTCGGCGGTGCGGGCCCGGGCCTGGTCGAACAGGGGGTTGGTGGTGTCGGGGGCGCCGTCGGACATGCCCTTCATGAAGCGGCTGACGGTCTCGACGCCGGCGGAGATGAAGCAGTCGCCCTCGCCGGCCTTGATGGCGTGGGCGGCCATGCGGGTCGTCTGCAGCGACGAGGAGCAGTAGCGGTTGACGGTCACGCCGGGCACGTCGGCCAGGCCGGCCTCGACGGCGACGACGCGGCCGATGTTGTAGCCGGACTCACCGGCGGGCTGGCCACAGCCCATGATCAGGTCCTCGACCTCGTTGCCGTCGACGCCGGCACGGTCGAGCAGGGAGGTGACCACCTGGGTGGCCAGGTCGTCGGGGCGCATCGACACCAGCGAGCCCTTGTTGGCGCGGCCGATGGGGCTGCGGGTGGCGGCGACGATCACGGCTTCGGGCATGACGGGTCCTTCGAGGGAGGCGACGTTGCGACCGGAAGACGGTAGCGCCCCATCGGGGCGGCGACCCAGGGCGGCGGGCGTGACCGCCCGGCTCCCGAGGCGTAGTGTCGACGGCAGTGCGGGTCTCGATCGGGCCGGTGGCCTCGAGCAGTGTCACGGCGTGGGTGGGCTACGCGCGCAAGGCCCTGGCCGAGGTCATCGACGAGCCCGGCGGCGACGGCGTGTGGTTGCCCGACGACACCGTCGCCACCTTCGAGCACTACCTCGACGACTGGGAGCACACCGCCGGCGAGGCCGACCCGTTCCGGTGGACCGACGAGGTCCCCTCGGAGGAGGCCGAGTACCTCTCCCACGCCTTCTTCCGCATCGTCACCAACCTGGCCGCCCAGGCCGAGGAGCGGGGCTACGCCCTGGCCCCCGAGTCCGGCGACGAGTTCTACCGGGCCCTGGTGAGCGGCTTCCTCGACGCCCTCGAGGCCGAGGGCCACGGCAGCGAGGAGTTCGCCGAGCACCTGCGCTCGTTCTGGCCCGGCCTGGGGACCGAGGAGTGAGCGACCTGGCCCTGGGCGGGGTCCACCACGTCTCGCTCAACGTGGCCGACGCCGAGGTCGCCGCCACCTTCTACGAGGAGGTGCTCGGGCTCCGGCGCCTCCCCCGGCCCGACATCGGCTTCCCCGGCGCCTGGTTCGCCGTGGGCGACAGCCAGGTCCACCTGTTGGAGGTCCCCGGCCACGAGGCTCCCCCCGGCCAGCACTTCGCCTTCCTCGTGGCCGACCTCGACGCCACCTGCGCCACCCTCGCCGAGCGGGGGGTGGCCGTCACCGACCCCGCCGAGGTCCCCGGCGCCGGGCGCCAGGCCTTCCTCCACGACCCGTCGGGCAACCTCATCGAGCTCAACGAGCCCACCGGACCGGCCCCGTGAGCACCTCGACCCGGGGTCGGCTCCTGCTGGCCGGACCCAGCCTCGAGGACCCCAACTTCCGCCGAACGGTCGTCTTCATGATCGAGCACGACCCCGACGGCGCCCTCGGCCTGGTCCTCAACCGGCCCTCCCCCTTCGAGGTGGCCGAGGCCCTCCCCGGCTGGGAGGACCTGTCGGTGACCCCGACCGCCGTCTTCGTGGGCGGCCCCGTCGAGCAGGGGGCGGTGATCGGCCTGGGTCGCCTCCTCGCCGAGGACCCGCCGGTCGGCGTGACCCCGGTGCACGGGCCCGTGGGGGTGCTCGACCTCGACGCCGACCCCCAGCTCCTCGTCGGTGACCTCGGCGGGGTCCGACTCTTCACCGGCTACGCCGGCTGGGGACCCGGCCAGCTCGAGGGCGAGCTGGCCCTGGGCGGCTGGCTGGTCCTCGACGCCGAGCCCGGCGACGTCTTCACCGACCGTCCTGACGACCTGTGGCGTCGGGTGCTGGCCCGCCAGCCCGATCCGGCGTTGGCCCGGCTGGCCCACTACCCCGACGACCCCACCGTCAACTGAGTTGACGGTGACCATCGTCGAGGTGCCGGGAGCCCGGCTGTACGTCGAGCGCCACGGTGACCCCGATGGCCCGAAGCTGCTGTCCATCTCCGGCTCCACCTCCGACCTGGGCCAGGGCGGGGTCCACCAGGCCCGCCGCCTCACCTCCCGTTTCGACGTCGTCGCCTACGACCATCGCGGGACGGGGCGCTCGGTCGACCTGGACACCGACCGGCCGCTCACCATGGCCGACTTCGCCGCCGACGCCGCCGCCCTCCTCGACGGGCTCGGGTGGGACCGCGCGCTCGTCCTCGGCACCTCCTTCGGCGGGATGGTCGCCCAGGAGCTGGCCGTCACCCGGCCCGAGCGCATCGAGCGCCTGGTCCTCGCCTGCACCTCACCCGGCGGCGCCGGCGGGTCCTCGGCACCCCTCCACGAGCTGCTCGACCTCGACCCCGACGAGCGGCGCCGGCGGCGGGTCGAGCTGCTCGACCTGCGCTGCGCCGAGGACCCCGAGCGCCGGGCCGCCCTCATCGAGCTCTTCACGGCCCTCGGCGAGCAGGAGCCGACGGCGGGTCACCACCGTCAGCTCGCCGCCCGCCGGGGCCACGACGTCTGGGACCGGCTCCCGGCCCTCGACCTACCGGTGCTGATCGCCGCCGGTCGGTACGACGGGATCGCCCCCGCCGCCAACCAGGAGGCCCTCCTCGCCCGCATCCCGGGCGCCGAGCTCCAGTGGTTCGACGGCGGCCACGCCTTCTTCCTCGACGACCCCACCGCCATCGGCGCCATGGCCGACTGGCTCCTGGCCACCACCTGAGCCCGACGGCACCGCCACCAGGTCGATGGTCGGGGCGGGCTCGACCGGGTCGGCCGCCTCGTGCAGGCCCCAGCGCTCCTGCCAGCGCTTCATCGGCGCCGGGGCCCACCAGTTGGCGTCGCCGGCCAGCTTCATCACGGCCGGCACCAGCGTGGCCCGGACGATGGTGGCGTCGACCAGGACCGCCATGGCCAGGCCCAGGCCGAAGAGCTTGATGAAGGTGATGTCCGAGGTGGCGAAGGCGACGAAGGTCACGGCCAGGAGCAGGGCGGCGGCGGTCACGATGCGACCGGTCCGCTCGAGGCCCAGGGCCACGGCGGCGTCGTTGTCACCGGAGCGGTCGTACTCCTCCTTCATCCGGGACAGCAGGAACACCTCGTAGTCCATGGACAGCCCGAAGGCGATGCAGAACATGAGGATCGGCGTCGTCGTGTCGGTCAGGCCCGTCGAGGTGAAGTCGAGCAGGCCGGCGCCGTTGCCGTCCTGGAACACCCAGACCATGGCCCCGAAGGTGGCGCTCAGGCTGAGGGTGTTGAGGACCAGCGCCTTGAGGGGCACGAGGATGCTGCCGAACATGGCGAACAGCAGGACGAAGGTGGCCAGGGCGATCCAGGCCGCGGCCCACGGGACCAGGGCGAAGATGGCGGCCTTGGTGTCGACCTGGGCGGCGGCCGCCCCGCCGACGAGCACCTCGTCGAAGCCGGTGTCGAGGTCGCGGATGTCGGCGACGAGGGCCTCGCCCTCGGCCGACGCGGCCTCGACGTCGGGCACCACCGAGAACCAGGTGGCGCCCTCGCCGACGAAGCGCTCGGTGGTGGCGTCGGGACCGGTCAGCGGGGCCCCCTCGGTGTAGCGGCCGGTGCGGGCGTCGACCCGCACCACCCCCGGCAGGGTGGACAGCTCGGTGGCGAAGGCGGCCACGGTCCCGTCGTCGACCGCGCCGGTGACCACCACGGGGAAGGCGTCGGCCTCGTCGGAGGCGAAGTCCTCCCGCAGCGACTCGGAGACCTCCCGGGCGGGGTTGCCCTCGGGCAGCACCCGGTGGTCCGGCGACCCGAAGGCCACCCGGAAGAAGGGCAGGCCGAGCACGACGAGCACGGCCACCACGGCCACGGTCACCGCCAGCGGCCGACGCATGACGGCCTGGGCGATGCGGTACCAGCGGCCCTCCCCGACGGGGGCCGGCGGCCGGCGGCGGAAGATCTGCCACCGGTCGACCCGGGGCCCGAGGACCGCCAGCAGGGCCGGGAGGCTGACCAGCGAGGCCAAAAGGGCCACGAGGATCACCCCGATGCCGGCGTAGGCGAACGAGCGCAGGAAGTAGAGCGGGAAGATGAGCAGGGCCGAGAGCGAGACGGCCACGGTCAGGGCGCTGAACGCCACCGTGCGTCCGGCGGTCTCGACGGTGCGGACCACGGCGCCCTCCACCGAGCGACCGGCGCCCAGCTCCTCCCGGAAGCGGGAGACCACGAAGAGGCTGTAGTCGATGGCCAGGCCCAGCCCAAGAGCGGTGACCAGGTTGATCGAGAAGATCGAGACGTCGGTCAGGGCGGTGATCCCGGTCAGGACCAGGAAGGCACCGAGCACGGCGAGCATGCCGACCCCGACCGGGAGGAAGGCGGCGACGAGGCCGCCGAACACCGCCACCAACAGGACCAGGGTCACGGGCACGGCGATGCTCTCGGCCCGGGCCAGGTCGCCCTCGATGGTGGTCCCGATCTGGTGGAACACCTCGAGGGAGCCGCCGACCTCGACGGTCACCGGGCCCCGCTCGCCGGCGACGGCGTCGGCCAGGCCCTCGGCCGCCTCGTCGGGCTCACCGGCGATGCGGCCGACCACGAGGGCGGCACGCCCGTCGGTGCTGGCCAAGGGCGGCGGACCGCCCAGTGACCAGTACGACACGACGTCGTCGGCTCCGGGCCAGGCGGCCAGCTCCTCGGTCAGGGCCAGCCCGGCCGCCTGGACGGCGGGGGCGTCGACGTCCCCGTCCTCGGCGGTGACCAGCAGGACCACGTTCGGCGCCCCGGCGTCGAAGCGCTCGTCGAGCAGTTCCTCGGCCCGGGTCGAGTCGGCGTCGGGGTCGGCGAACCCCCCGGTGGACAGCCGCTGGAAGACCCCGGTCCCCAGCAGGCCCGCCGCCAGCACGAAGGCGACGGTGATGCCGAGGACGAGACGGCGACGACGGACGGTCAAGCGGCCGATGGCGGTGAACATGCGGGGATGTCTACGGATGTACATGTACACTCGTCAACGTGAAAGCGGTCACACGAGATCGCAACCCCCGGGGCCAGGGCAACCGCCTGCGCACCGACCTGCTCGATGCCGCCGCCGACCTCCTGGCCGAGACGGGGTCGATCGAGCGGGTCAGCCTGCGGGCCGCGGCCAAGCGGGCCGGGGTCTCCCCCATGGCCGTCTACAACCACTTCGAGGACCGCGACGCCCTCGTCGATGCGGCCGTCGACCACTGCTGGGCCGAGTTCCGCCACCGGCTGGCCGCGGTGGCCCTCGCCGAGCCCGACCCGGCCCGACGCCTGCGGGCCACCGGCGACGCCTACGTGCGCTTCGCCCTCGAGCAGCCCGGCAAGTACGCCGTCATGTTCTCGGGGCGCACCGACGGGGTGGCCGAACGCGAGGTGCCGGTCGGCATGACCGCCTTCGACGACCTCGTCGCCCTGATCGCCGACATCCTCGCCGACCGCGGTGACGACCGCGACCCCGAGTTCGTCGCCGCCCAGGTGCACACCTGGGTGCACGGCATGGTCACCCTGATCTCGTGCCACCCCGAGGGGCCCTGGCCCACCATCGACGCCCTCCTGGACGACCTGGTGGTCCGCCTGGGCCTGGGGTGAGCCCGGCTACATGTAGAGCACGAGCATCTTGTAGATGAGCGAGGGCTTCTCGGCCCCGACCACGTGGACGGCGGTCTCCGACTTGATGAGCGTGCCGCTGCCCTTGGCCTCGGCCCCGAGCAGGCGGGAGCGGGCGTGCACCTTGGCCCCGGCCGGGACGGGGGCGAGGAAGCGCAGCCCGTCGGCGCCGTAGTTGACGGCGTTGGTGTAGCCGGTGAGCTTCACCGAGCCGGTGCCCGCCATCATCGGCAGCAGCGAGAGGGTCAGGAAGCCGTGGGCGATGGGCCCGCCGAAGGGGCTCTCGGCCTTGGCCCGCTCCACGTCCACGTGGATCCACTGGTGGTCGCCGGTCAACTCGGCGAACTGGTTGATCATCTCCTGGGTGACCTCGACCTCCCGGCCCCAGTCCCCGTAGTCACCGCCGCCGGCGGCGTTGATCCCGTCGATGTCGTCGAATCGCAGCTCAGTCACAGCCGCCACGGTAGATCAGCGGGCGGGGCCGACCTGCACCGTCGTCCCGGCGGCCTCCGGATAGGGGGCCGTGTGGGGCGCCCAGACCCTCCACCGCTGGAGCAGGCGGACGGTGTTGTAGAACCAGATGAGGGCGGTGGCCAGGTGCACCGGCTCCTTGCCCTTGAGCAGGCGGGTGGCCTCGCGGGGCACCGTGGCGTACTCGGGCCCGAGGTCGCGGTAGCTCCGTCGCAGCCGTCGCCACGTGTCGAGCAGGTCCCCGGGGAAGGCCGGCTCGGCGTCAGGGTCGACGTCGGCATCCGGTAGGCAGGACGCCAGCACGGCCACCCGCTCGAGGAAGGCCTCGGGGGTGTAGAGGGCGTTCATCAGCCACACCGCCCCCTCGACGACCTGCTCCCGGCTCATCTGCAGGGGCAGCACGTTGGTCCACAGGCCGGCGGCCAGTTCGACCTTGCCCTCGGCGTGGTCGTCGTCGATGCGGCCGGTGGCCCGCAGCCGGGCCTCGAGCGGCGTGCCCTCGGGGGCGGCCAGCACGGTGACGGCCACGTTGGGCGTGCCCGCCGCCTGCATGAACTCGAACTGGCGCCGGAAGCTGGTGAGGTCGTCGGCGTCGAAGCCGCACACCAGCCCCGACTGGACCTGGATGCCCTGACGCTGCACCTTGTGGATGTCGCCGACGAGGTCCTGGCGCACGTTCTGATGCTTCTTGGCCTCGGTCAGCGCCTCGGGGCTGGAGGTCTCGAGGCCGACGAAGGCCAGGCGCAGCCCGGCCCGCCACGCCCGCTCCAGCAGGGGCGTGTCCTGGTCCCGGGCGATGTCGATGGAGACCTGGGTGATGAGCCGGACGGGCTCGTCCTGGGCCACGTTCCACTCGGCGACGGCATCGAGGATGCGGGCCGACCGACCCCGGTGGGCGGTCAGGTTGTCGTCGCAGAGGAAGACGTCGCGGATGCCGCGTCGGTGGAGGTCCGCCAGCTCGGCCACGACCTGCTCGGGGGTCTTGTGGCGTTGGCGGCGGTCCAGGTAGACGATCACGTCGCAGAACTCGCACTCGAACGGGCAGCCGCGGCTGGTCTGCACGCTCCCCATGTAGAAGCCCGCCGTGTCGATCAGGTCGTTGCGCGGGGCCGGCGAGGCGGTGAGGTCGATGCGCTCGCCCTCGTAGCGGTCTTTGGCCCGGCCGGCCAGGAGGTCGGCGGCGGCCTCGGGCCACACCTCCTCGGCCTCGCCCAGCACCAGGACGTCGGCCACGTCGCGGTAGCGCTCGGGGGTCAGGCTGACGTGGGGGCCACCGATGACCACGGTGCGGCCCCGCTCCCGGAACGCCTGCGCCAGCTCCCGGGTGCGGTGGTGCTGGGTGACGTAGCCGGTGAGCCCCACCACGTCGCAGGGCTGGTCCAGGTCGACCGGACCCGCCGCCTCGTCGTGGATGCGCACGTCGAAACCCTCGGGGGTGAGGGCGGCCACCGTGGCCAGGGCCAGGCTGGGCATCATCCCGACGGCGCCGGTCAGGTCACCGACGTCGCTCATCGACCAGAACGACGGGGGCACCCTCGGGTTCACCAGCAGCAGCCGCATCGACCCTCCAACGCCCGTCGAGTGTAAGCAGGCGCCGGTCGGCCGGTCAGGACCGCCAGAGAACGGCGAGGCTGTCGTCTCGGCCGCCGGCGCGGCTGCGCAGGCCCCAGCAGGCCGCCTGTTCATCGGCCAGGTCGTCGCGGCGGGCGTCCAGGTCGGCGTCGGGGGGCGCAGGCAGCCCGTGCTTCCGAGCGAGGCGGTCGGCGCCGTGGGCGGCCAGGGCCACCGCCTGGCGCAGCTCGCGGCGGGTCACGGCCCCGTCGTGGTCGACGAGCACCGCCTCTGCCAGCGCCTGGTCGACGTCGGCCAGCGTCGCCCGCACGCCGTCGAGGGTCTCGCCGGTGGGGACGCCGAAGCCGCCGAGCTGGCCGCCCGCCGTCGGGTGCAGGGCCGACCCGTTGGGGACGAGCACGCCGGTGCGGTCGACGACCTCGCCGGCGGCGAGGAGGGCGGCGCCGGCCCGCCCGGCCCGGTCGCCGAGGACGTGGTGGTCGAGGGCGGCGGCCACGTCGAGGTCGCGGTTGGCGTCGAGGCACCAGGCCAGCGACGCCGTCCAGGTGAGGGCGGGCAGCATCACGCTGGGCGGCTGGAGGTGGCCGTTGTCGCCCCACTCGGTGAGCAGCATGCCGGTGGCGCCGTGGGTGCGGCCGTGCTCGAGGGCGTCGAGGCCGTTGGCCCGGGCGTTGGGCCACCGGCCCACCAGGGAGTTCCAGCCCGAGGTGCCGGGACACACCCACCAGTCGAGGTCGGCGGCGGCGAAGCGCACGGCCCGGGGGCCGAAGCCGGCCCAGGCCCGGCTGGCGATCCAGTCGGCCAGGACCGCCGCCATGGGCCCCTCCAGCTCGAGGCCGGCCAGCAGGTCGACCACCGACTCGTCCATGGGCGCCTCGTAGTGCCACAGGAGGGCGGTGGCGTCGCCGACGACCGGAGCCGCGGCCGCCGGGTCGCCGTGGACCATGTCGGCCCAGAACTGGGGGTGACGCCCCTGGGCCCGGACGCCGTCGAGGAGGCGGCCCAGGTGGGTGACGAAGACCTCGGTCCGGCCGTGGAGCTCGAAGACCTCGTCGCAGCCGATGTTGACCACCCGGCTGGTGTGGGCGTCACCCAGCTCGGCCACCAGGTCGAGGGCGAAGCGAGCGTTGTCCTCGGTGGGGGCCAGGGACAGCGGGCGGGCCGCCGTCGGATCGGCCGCCCGGTGCCGGTACGGGGCCCATTGGAGCCACCGTTCGAAGTGGCCGAAGCAGTTCTGGTTGGCGACCAGCTCGATCCCCCGGGCGGCGCACTCCCCCTCCAGCCAGGCGACGTCGTCGGGGGTGAGGGGCGAGGCGTTGCGCCACACCAGCTCGTGGGCCCGGTAGGCGAAGGTGTGCTCGGTGTAGAGCTGCAGGTGGTTGATGCGCACCCGCTCCAGCCACCGGAGCAGCGCCCGCAGCCCTTCCCGGCTGGGCACCCGGTCACGGCTGACGTCGAGCATGAAGCCGCGGGTGGCCAGGTCGGGCCAGTCCCGGATCCGGCCCTCGACCAGGCCCTGCCGGCGGAGCTGGTCGAGGGTCGACTGCCCGTACCGACGCCCGGCGTCGTCGGCGTGACGGAGGCGCACGCCGGCGGCGGTCAGGTCGAGGGCGTAGCCCTGCGGCGGCAGGGTCGGGTCGACCGCCTCGGTGACGGTGACCCCCCCGTCGAGCGGGGTCGTCGACAGGTCGACCTCGCGGGGTCGGGGCACGACGACGGGGGCGTTCATCGACCCAGCCTGGCACGGGCGGGTCCTACGCTCGACCCGTGCGCCTCCGCAGCCTCCTGTTCGCCCCCGGCAACCGGGCCGACGTCCTGGCCAAGCTCCCCCGCTCGGGCCCCGACGGCGTCGTGCTCGACCTGGAGGACGCCGTGCCCACCGACGACGGGGCCAAGGCCGAGGCCCGCCGGGTCGTGGCCGAGGCCGCCCCGGGGCTGGCGGCCGACAACCCCGGACTGGCCGTGCACGTCCGGGTGAACGCCGTGCCCTCGCCCTGGTTCGCCGCCGACCTCGACGCCGTGCCGTCGGGCATCGCCGGCGTGGTCGTGCCCAAGCTGGAGTCGGCCGACCAGGTGGCCGCGGTCCTGGCCACCCTCGACGAGCGGGGCCTCGGCCACCTCCACGTCGTCGCCGGGCTCGAGACCGCCGCCGGGGTGGCCCGGGCCGAGGCGGTGTGCGCCCCCGAGCGGGTGCCCGTCGCCTACTTCGGCGCCGAGGACTACGTCGCCGACGTGGGCGGGGTGCGGACCCCGGACAGCGCCGAGGTGCTGACGGCCCGGTCCCTCGTCGTCCTCGCCTGCCGCCTCACCGGGACCCTGGCCCTCGACCAGGTGGTGACGACCCTGGGCGACGAACAGCGCTTCGCCGCCGACGCCGCCCTGGGCCGGTCCCTCGGCTACCGGGGCAAGCTCTGCATCCACCCCGAGCAGGTGGCCTGGTCCCACGCCGCCTTCTCGCCCACCGACGAGGAGCGGGCCCGGGCCCGCCGCCTGCTCGACGCCTACGACGCCGCCCGGGCGGCGGGTCGGGCCGCCATCGACTTCGAGGGCCAGATGGTCGACGAGCCCCTGGCCCGCCAGGCCCGCAACCTCCTCGACGGCTGAACCGAACGGCGAGGTCAGGTCGGGCGGCGGTGCATGAGGGCGGTGCGGACCGCCCGGCAGACGAGCACGTCGTCCTGGTTGGAGGCCCGGTGCTCGAAGGTGACGATCCCGCAGTCGGGGCGGCTGCCGGAGTCGCGCACCCCGGTCACCTCGGTCTCGCCGTGGAGGGTGTCGCCCGGGAACACCGGGGCGGGGAAGGCGATCTGCTCGAAGCCGAGGTTGGCGACGGTCGTGCCGTGCGTCGTCTCGTACACCGAGATCCCCACCAGCACGGCCACCGTGAACATCGAGTTCACCAACGGCCGACCGAACTCGGTGCCGGCGCCGTAGTCCGAGTCGAGGTGCAGCGGCGCCGGGTTGAGGGTGGCGGCGCTGAAGTTGATGTTGTCGGCCTCGGTGATGGTGCGGCTCAGCGCGTGCGGGATGACCTCGCCCACGGTGAAGTCCTCGAACCAGCGGCCCAGAATCGGTCGTTCCCACGGCACAGCCCCAACGTAGGCCCCGCGGGGCCACGGGCGGCCCAGATCAGGCGCCGAGGAGGGCGATCGTCGCCCCGCCGGCCACCACGGCCAGCAGGGCGACACCGGTGAGGACGAAGCGCCGGTCGCCGGTACGGGCCCAGGCGACGACCAGCCAGAGCACCCGCAGGAGCGGGGCGGCGGCCACCACCACGACGGCGGCCGAGGCCACGTCGAGCCCGACCCGGCCCGGGAGGGCGAGCCCGACCGCCGCCGATGCCGCCGCCGCCCACACGGCCACCCACAGCCCGCGGACCAGGCGGTCCAGCGGCTCCCGGGCCAGGCGGGGCGGCGGGGTGTCACTCACCACACCACCTCCGAGCCGACCAGGATGAGGGCCACCAGCACGAGCAGCCCACTCAGGACCTTGCGCACCCTCGGCGCCCGCAGGCGCCGTTGCAGGCGGAAGCCGACCAGTCCCCCCAGCAGCCCGCCGACGATCACCGCGGCCGAGGCGTGGGCGTCGACCCGGTCCTGGGCGGCCATGACCATCAGGCCGGTGGCGGCGGTGATGCCCACGGTGAAGGTGCTGGTGGCCGCCGCCACCTTCACCGGGACGTACATCACCTCACTCATGATCGGCGTCTTGATGAAGCCGCCGCCGACCCCCGAGAGGCCCGACACCAGGCCCGCCCCCGTCATCAGCGACAGGCCGAGGGGCACCCGCCGGGGCCGGTAGGGCGCCACGCCACCGACCCGCTTGAAGGCGCCGCCCAGTTGGCCCGCCCGCTCGCCGATGTGCTCGGGGCCGAAGGCGGGATGGGGGGCGTTGCGGATGCCGGTCCTCGAGCCGCCGGCGAACGCCGCACCGAGGGCGACCACCGCCAGGGCGTAGACGAGCACGGTGTCACTCACGGCGCCGGCCAGCAGGGCGCCGACCACGGCCCCGGCGCTGGCGGCGATCTCGACGGTCACCCCGAGCCGGTGGTTGACGGCCCGCTCCTCGAGCTGGCCCGAGCCGGCGGCCAGCGACCCGGCGGCCACGAGCACGAGGCCCAGGGGGGCCGCCTCCGACGCCGGCGTCCCGGTGGCCACGAGCAGGGGCACCAGGAACAGGGCCCCGCCGAGTCCGCCAACCGCGCCCATCGCCGCCGAGGCGGCGGCGACGACC
>CAYTJS010000061.1:0-15131 GCA_964438115.1 uncultured Iamiaceae bacterium | reverse complement strand
GAGCCGACGAGCACCGGAGCTGCGCCCCCGGCGCAGATCCAGCGGGGCGGGCAAGGACCCGCCCCGCACCGCGATGAGGCGTCAGCCGAAGAGCCGACGAGCACAGCGCTCAGTCGTCGGGGCGGACGCGGCCTCGGGAGCGCTTGAGGTCGCCGCGGCGCTTCTTGGCGTCGACCCGGCGGGCCTTGGCCGCCCGGCCGGGACGGGTGGGCCGGCGGGGGCGGCGCTCCCGCAGGGCGTCGGTGAGCAGCGCCACCAGGCGCTCCTCGGCCCGGCGCCGGTTGGCGGCCTGGGACCGGGCCTCGGCGGCCGAGACGGTGACCACCGGGCCCAGGCGGGCCACGAGACGCTGGCGGGTGGCCTCGTCGAGGGAGGGCGAGGCGGCCACGTCGAAGCGGACCAGGGCCCGGGTCGCCGCCCGGTTGGCGTGCTGACCGCCCGGGCCGCCGGGGGTGTCGAAGCGCCAGTCCAGCTCGGCCCGCGGGACCCGCAGGCGCCCGGCCCGGAGGTCGTCGGTCACGTGACGACGCTACCGATCCCCCCGCTGCCTAGCCTCGGCCCATGGAGTACCGACGACTCGGCCGGGCCGGGGTCAAGGTCAGTGTCCTCTCCTTCGGCTCGTGGGTGACCTTCGGGACCCAGGTCGGGGAGGACGACGCCGTCGAGCTGATGGCATTGGCCCGCGACGCCGGCGTGAACTTCTTCGACAACGCCGAGGCCTACGGCGGCGGCGAGTCGGAGCGGGTCATGGGCCGGGCCCTGGCCCAGCTCGGCTGGGAGCGCAAGAGCTACCTGGTCTCGACCAAGCTCTTCTGGGGGATCGACGACGGGGCGGTCAACCTGTCCAACACCCTCAACCGCAAGTACCTGCTGCAGGCCATCGACGGGTCCCTCGAGCGCTTCGGGCTCGACTTCGTCGACCTCGTCTACTGCCACCGACCCGACCCCGAGACGCCGATCGAGGAGACGGTGTGGGCCATGTCCGAGATGGTCAGCAGCGGCAAGGCCCTCTACTGGGGGACCTCGGAGTGGTCGGCCGACGAGATCCGGGCCGCCCACGCCGCCGCCGAGCGCCACCACCTGCACGCCCCCGTCGTCGAGCAGCCGCAGTACCACCTGCTCGAGCGGCGCCGGGTCGAGCGGGAGTACGCCCGCCTCTACGACGAGGTCGGCCTCGGCCTGACCACCTGGAGCCCCCTGGCCTCGGGCCTGCTCACCGGCAAGTACCTCGACGGCGTGCCCGACGACAGCCGGGGCGCCCTCGAGGGGTACGAGTGGCTGCGCGAGATGCTCACGGCCGAGGAGGCCCGGGCCAAGGTCCTGGGACTGATGGCCGTCGCCGACGACCTCGGCTGCTCCCTGGCCCAGCTGGCCATCGCCTGGTGCACGAAGAACCCGCGGGTGTCCTCGGTGATCCTCGGCGCCAGCCGCCGGTCCCAGCTGGAGGAGAACCTCACCGCCCTCGAGGTGGCCCCCCTGCTCGACGACGACGTGATGGCCCGCATCCGCGCGGCCGTCCGCTAGACCTCAACGATGGGCACCGAGGCGCCGACGGGGAGGACGATGGCCGAGACGCTGTTGGCCCGGGTCCCCACGCCGCCCAAGCCCACCTGGCGGGGGCGGCTGCACCAGATCGCCTTCATCGCGTCCATCCCCCTCGGCCTGGCCCTGGTGGCCCTGGCCGAGAGCACGACCGCCAAGGTGGCCGCCCTCGTGTACTCGCTGGGCGCCATCGGCCTCTACGGCACCAGCGCCGCCTACCACCGTGGCAACTGGAGCGAGCGGGGCCGGGCGTGGATGCAGCGACTCGACCACTCGATGATCTACGTGCTCATCGCCGCCACCTACACCCCCATGTGCCTCCTGGCCCTGCGGGGCGGGGCGGCCGTGCTCACGCTGGTCGGTGTGTGGGCGGGGGCCACCCTCGGCATCGTCCTCGCCCTCACCGGCCTGGGCCGCAAGCGGGGCGTCGGCTTCGCGCTCTACCTGGTCCTGGGCTGGGTGTCGGTGTTCTCGATGCCGAGCCTGGTCACCCACCTCGGCCCGGTGAAGGTGGGTCTGGTCGTGGCCGGCGGCCTGGCCTACACGGTCGGGGCCATCTCGTTGGCCACCAACTGGCCCAACCCCCGGCCCGCCACCTTCGGCTACCACGAGGTCTGGCACGCCTTCACCCTGGTCGCCGGCGCGTGCTTCGCCGTGGTCGTCTTCGACCTCGTCCTCACGGCCTGACCCGGTCCCCCCGGGCGGGCCGCCGCCGGATGCCATGATCGGCCGATGACGTCCTGGTCGGTCGGCGCCGCCACCCTCACCGCCGTGGTCGAGTCCGAGACCGTGGGCATCCCCCCCGAGTTCTTCTTCCCGGCCGCCACCGCCGCGGCCGTGGCCCGCCACGACTGGCTGGTGCCCGACCACGCCGCCGCCGACCGCACCATCGGGCTGCGGGTGCAGGCCCTCGTCGTCGAGGTGGGCGCCCGCGTGGTCCTCGTCGACCCCTGCGTGGGCGACGGGAAGGTCCGGGCCCTGCCCTTCTGGCCCGAGCAGGTCGGGGGCGGCCTGGCGGCACTGGCCGCGGCGGGCGTCACGCCCGACCGGGTCGACACGGTGGTCCACACCCACCTGCACGCCGACCACGTCGGCTGGGACACCCACCGGGACGGGGACACCTGGGTACCCACGTTGCGCCGGACGCCGACCTGGGCGACGGCCTCCGCCTCGCCCCGACCCCCGGCCACACCCCGGGCCACACGTCGCTGTGGATCGAGTCCGAGGGAGCCCGGGCGGTGATCACCGGTGACCTCATCCACCATCCCGTGCAGTGCGCCGAGCCGGACTGGGCCGAGATCGGCGACGACGACGAGGCCGGGGCCCGGGCCACCCGCCAGGCCTTCCTGGCGTCGGTGGCCGACGCCGACGTCCTCGTGGTCGGCACCCACTTCCCGGGGCGGCCCGCCGGCCGGGTCGTGCCCCGCGGCGACGCCTTCGCCTTCGTCACCGCATGACCGGCCCGGTGCCGGCACCGGTCGCCGACCCCGCCGAGCTGGCCGAGCTCTACGGGCGGGACCGGGCCGTCCACCCCTACGGGCTGGCCGACGTGGACGAGCCCTACTGGTCCCGCTCCACCTGGTACCGGGAGGGCGACGCCGCCGTCGGGATCCTCGACCTGGGCAGCGGCGAGCCGGTCCTCTACGCCATCGCCGCCGACGCCGCGCGGGACGCCGCCACCCTCGACCTCCTCGACCGGCTGCGGCCCCTGCTGCCGGACCACTTCGTGATCACCGGGCCGGTCGGCCTCGCCGCCCGCCTGGCCCCCGGGTGGACCGCCCACTGGGTGATCCCCCACGTGAAGATGCACCTGGTCGACGCCGACCGCCTGCCGCCCCCCGACCGGCGGGTCGAGTGGCTCGATCGGGACCACGTCGACGAGATCGTCGACCTGCGGGCCCGGGGCGGCGGCGACGCCAGCGCCTTCTTCGTGCCCGACCTGGTCGACACCGGTCTCTACGGGGGGATCCGGGCCGACGGTGCCCTGGCGGCGGTGGCCGGGGTGCACGTCATCTCCCGGTACCGGGGCGTGGCCGCCATCGGCAACGTCCTGACCCACCCCGACCACCGGCGCCGGGGGCTGGCCCGGGCCCTGGTCGCCACCCTGACGCACCGGTTGCGGGACCTCGTCCCCACCATCGGCCTCAACGTGGCCACCACCAACGACGGCGCCCGCGCCCTCTACCGCGACCTCGGCTTCGCCGAGCTGATCACCTACGAGGAGGCCGAGCTCCGACGGTGAGCGAGGTCGAACTGCCCCGGCGGCGATGCCGGAACTACAGTTCAGGCTCCACCAGGGAGGAGAACCCGTGACGATGAAGTACCGCACGTTGGCCGCACTCCTGCTGGCCTTCGCCCTCGTCATCACCGCCTGCGGCGACGACGACGGCGGCGACGAGGGCAGCAGCGACACCACCGAGGCCGCCGCCGGCTGCCCCGAGGACCTGGCGACCGTCGAGCCCGGCACGCTGACCGTGGCCACCGGCGAGCCGGCCTTCCCGCCCTGGGTCACCGGCACCGACGCCGACGGCAACGACGACCCCACCACCGGTGAGGGCTTCGAGGCCGCCCTCGTCTACGCCGTGGCCGAGGAGCTGGGCTGCCCCGCCGAGTCCGTGACCTGGGTGCGGACCGGCTTCGACGAGGCCATCGCCCCCGGCGAGAAGGACTACGACTTCAACATCCAGCAGTACTCGATCACCCCCGAGCGGGACGAGGTCGTGGACTTCTCGGACGGCTACTACGAGGTCGAGCAGGCCCTGGTCGCCGCCGAGGACTCGCCGGCCGCCGACGCCACGTCGCTGGCCGACCTCCAGGACCTGCGCCTGGGCGCCGCCATCGGCACGACCAGCCTCGACTACATCGAGGAGGTCATCCAGCCCTCGACCGAGGTCCAGGTCTACGACGACAACGCCGCCGCCAAGGCCGCCTTCGACGCCGGTCAGGTCGACGCCATCGTCTTCGACCTGCCCACCGCCTACTACATCACCGCGGTGGAGATCCCCGGCTCGTCGATCGTGGGCGTGCTGCCCCGGGTCGGCGACGCCGAGGAGCTGGGCATGCTCTTCGCCGACGGCAGCGAGCTGGTGGCCCCGGTGAACGAGGCCCTGGCCGCCCTGGTCGAGGCCGGCACCATCGAGGAGCTCGAGGGTGAGTACCTCGACGCCGGTGGCGACATCCCGACCCTGTCGGAGTAGTCGGCACCGAGCCCTGACGTAGCGGAAGGTGGAACCCGGAGCCGACCTGTCGGCCGTCATCGACGAGCCGGTCGGCTCCGGGCCACCCCGCCCGCCGGGACGCTTCACGTCCCTGCGCCACGACCTCGGCGAGCAGGGCGCCAAGGGTGCCCTCATCGCCTTCGCCAGCACCGTCGTCGTCGTCGGGTTGGCCGTCTACGCCGTCGTCAACAGCGCCACCTGGCCCCAGGTCCAGGCGCAGTTCCTGAGCGGCGAGGACTTCGTCGAGTCGTTCCCCGAGGTGCTCTCGGGGTTCTGGGTGGACCTGGAGATGTTCGCCGTCGCCCAGGTCCTGATCCTGGCCTTCGCCCTGCTGGTCGCCGTGCTCCGCAACCTGCGGGGGCCGGCCTTCTTCCCGCTCCGGGCCCTGGCCGTGGTCTACATCGACCTCTTCCGGGGCATCCCGCTGCTACTCGTCATCCTGCTGCTGGGCTTCGGCGTCCCCGCCCTCCAGCTCGACGGGGTCCCCAGCGACCCCAAGTTCTGGGGCATCACCGCCCTCGTCCTCTCGTACTCGGCCTACACCGCCGAGGTGTACCGCTCGGGCATCGAGTCGGTCCACGAGAGCCAGCGCTCGGCGGCCCGGGCACTGGGGCTCACCCAGTGGCAGGCCCTGCGCTTCGCCATCCTCCCCCAAGCCGTGCGCAACGTGATCCCCGCCCTGCTGAACGGCCTGGTGTCGCTGCAGAAGGACGTCGCCCTGGTGTCGGTGCTGGGTATCCGCGAGGCCGTGCGCGAGGCCGAGATCTACACGTCGCGGACATTCAACTACACGTCGTACGTGGCCGCGACCGTGCTCTTCCTCCTGGCGTCCATCCCCGTCGCCCGCTTCACCGACTGGTACACGGCCCGGGACCGCCGGCGCCGGTCCCAGAGCTTCACGTGACCGACCGCCGGGCCCCGGGGGCCGCCAGCGGGTCGGGACGGCTGACCGTGCGCGGCCTGCGCAAGGCCTTCGGGCCCAAGCAGGTCCTCGACGGCATCGACCTCGTCGTCGAGCCCCACGAGGTGGTGGCCCTGATCGGCCCCAGCGGGTGCGGCAAGTCCACGCTGCTCCGTTGCCTCGACCTGCTCGAGCGCATCGACGAGGGGAGCATCCACCTCGACGACGTGCTGGTGTCGGCCCCGGGCACCAACGCCAATGACGTGCGCAAGCGCATCGGCATCGTGTTCCAGTCGTTCAACCTGTTCCCCCACCTCACGATCCTGGGCAACGTGACCCTGGCGCCCCGTCGGGTCCACGGCGTGGGCAAGCGGGAGGCCGAGGACCGGGCCCGCGAGGTGCTCACCCGGCTGGGGCTGGGCGAGAAGATCGACGACTACCCCGACCGCTGCTCGGGCGGCCAGCAGCAGCGGGCCGCCATCGCCCGGGCCCTGGTCACCGGCCCGGAGGTCCTGCTCCTCGACGAGGTCACCTCGGCCCTCGACCCCGAGCTGGTGGGTGAGGTCCTGGCCGTCATCCGGGACCTGGCCGAGGACGGCATGACCATGGTGCTCGCCACCCACGAGATGGGTTTCGCCCGCGACGTGGCCCACCGGGTCGCCTTCCTGCACGAGGGCCGGGTGCTCGAGGAGGGCCCGCCCGCCGAGCTGTTCACCGCCCCCCGGGAGGAGCGCACCCGCCAGTTCCTCCAGCGGGTCACCGACGCCGGCCGCCTCTGACCCTCGGCCGTCCGGCGGCCCGCGTCGGGCGTGGGAAGCTGCGGGCATGACCGGAGCACTCGAGGGACAGGTGGCGTTCGTGACGGGGGCGGCGTCGGGGATCGGGGCGGCCTGCGCCCGCCGCTTCGCCGACGAGGGGGCGACCGTCGCCGGCTTCGACGTCCAGGACCCACCCGAGGGCCATTCCCTCGCCGGGTTCTGGTCCCTCGACGTCCGCGACGGCCCCGCCATCGAGACCACCGTGGCCGCCGCCGTGGCCGAGGTCGGCGCCCCCACCGTGCTGGTCAACGCCGCCGGCGTGTCGGGCTACGGCGGGGTGGTCGACCTCGACGAGGCCGAGTGGGACCGCATCGTCGACATCAACCTCAAGGGCACCTACTTGATGTCCAAGCACGTGGTCGGCCACATGGTCGCCGCCGGCACGGGCTCGGTGGTCAACCTGGCGTCCATCGAGGGCCTGGAGGGCCTGCCCAGCCAGGCCGCCTACAACGCCTCGAAGGGCGGGGTGGTCGTCCTCACCCGCAACATGGCCATCGACTACGGCCCCTCCGGGGTGCGGGTCAACTGCCTGTGCCCCGGCTACATCGAGACGCCGATGACCGCCGTGCTCGACGACCCCGGCCTGGCCACCATGAAGGAGCGCTTCATCGCCATGCACCACCTCGGCCGGCCCGGGCGCCCCGAGGAGGTGGCCAACTGCGCCCTCTTCCTCGCCTCCGACCAGGCCTCCTTCGTCACCGGTCACGCCCTCGTCGTCGACGGCGGGTTCACCGCCGGTCGCCGCCTGGAGGCCTGACGACGAACCGCCGCGACCGGCGGCGGCGGGGGCCGGGACCCACGCCGCACCGCGATGAGGCGCCAGCCGAAGAGCCGGCAGACCCAGCCGGTCGCCGCCTGGACGGCTGACGACGAACCGCCGCGAGTCTTCGCCGGAGCGTCACCGGGACGTCACCCGTCGGCCCCCGGGTCGTCGGCGGGCGTCCGTACCGTCGGCGACATGAGCGTGCGGGAACATCTGCTGGCGGCGGCGGCCGCCGTGGTGGTCACGGTCCTCAGCCTCCTCGTGGGCGGGGACCCCGGCCCGGCCCCCGAGGCCGGCCCCGACGCCTCCTCCGTGGCGGTCGCCTCGCGCTGACCGCCCCCCTCCGAGCCGGGGACAGCGTCTCCCCCCCTGCCCCCGGCTCACCCCCCGTCCCCGTTCCAGCGGTCGGCTACCGTCCGGCCGTGGAACGGGGCGAGGGGGCCAGCGACGGTCACCAGGCCCTGCTCGACCTCGCCACGCAGGTCCTCCTCGACGGCGAGCGCCGCTACACGGCGATCGAGGTGTGCGAGCAGGCCGGGGTCGACCACGCCACCGCCGACACCTACTGGCGGGCCATGGGCTTCCCCGACGTGCCCGACGACGAGGTGGCCTTCACCGAGCGGGACGTGACCGCCCTGCGGGCCGCCGCCCGCCTGACCGCCACCGGCTTCGCCGACGACGCCGTGCTGCGGGGCCAGACCCGGGTCATGAGCCAGGCCGTGGCCACGATCGCCGCCGCCCAGCTCGAGATCACCGACGGGCCCGACGCCCTCGGCGGCCTGGCCGAGTTCGTCACCACCGTCCTGCCCCAGCTCGACGACCTGCTCGTCTACCTCTACCGCCGCCACCTGCTGGCCGCGGTGGAGCAGGCCATCCTCCTCGACCCCGGCGGCGCCGGGGGCCCGACCCTGGCCGTGGGCTTCGCCGACCTGGTCGGCTTCACCCGGCTGGCCAACCGGGTCGAGGAGGACGAGCTGGCCGCCCTGGTCGAGGGCTTCAACGGCCGGGCCGCCGACGTCGTGGCCGAGGGCGCCGGCCGGTTGGTGAAGATGCTCGGCGACGAGGTCATGTTCTCCTCCCCCGACCCCGAGGCGGCCACCCGCACCGCCCTGCGTCTGGTGGCCGAGGTCGGCGACCACGAGGGCATCCCGCCGCTACGGGCCGGCGTGGCCTGCGGCCCGGTGGTCCTGCGCCACGGCGACGTGTTCGGGACGCCGGTCAACCTGGCCCACCGCCTGGTCGACGTGGCCCGGCCCGGCACCGTCGTGGTCGACGAGGGGGTCCGCGAGGCCGTGGCCCGCAGCGACGATCTCGAGGTCGTCCGGCTCTCGTCGGTGGGCCGGTTGCGGGGCTTCGAGCGGGTCCGGGTGTGGGCGGTCCGCCACCGAGCGTGACTCATGTCACACGGGTGTAAGTTTCATTTCGGTTAACGATGTGAGACGATCGTCACACCCGACCAAGAAGAGCGCCCGCCCCGAGCACGGTTGACGGGGGTGTGGCACCCCGGCCCGTCGTCCTGACGGAGGCCCCGGTGCCCCCCTGGTCCCGGGGCGGGACCGACCGGCGGCTCCCCCTCCCGCAGTCTGCGCCAGCGCGCGGCCGCGGGGCCGCCAGGAGGCACCTCCCCCATGCGTCGCATCGCGCTGCTGACCATCCTGTCCCTCGGCCTGCCCCTCGTGGTGCTGCTCGGCCTCGGCCCCGCCGACGCCTCGGGCCGGCCCGTGATCAACGCCGAGTACATCGCCCGGCTCCACGAGCGCCACGGCCACTCGCAGTTCCTGAACGGTGAGGGCACCCCGGGCCACACCTGGGTCGCCTACCAGCGGGAGGCCGCCCGCCTGCGGGACTACCTCCACCGCCTGGAGGTCAACCGGCAGCGTCGGGCCCTGGTCTCGCGCTGGCAGGGCGTGGCCAACTGCGAGAGCGGCGGCAACTGGGGCCTGAGCACCGGCAACGGCCACTACGGCGGCCTCCAGTTCTCGATGGGCACCTGGGGTGCCTACGGCGGCCGCGGCATGCCCCACCAGAACCCCGCCTGGCGCCAGGCCCAGGTCGCCGAGCGCGTCCGCACCGGCAGCGGCCTCGGCCACTGGCCCCACTGCGGCCGCTACTACGGCTGAGGCGGTGTCCCTCGTCGCCGCCTTCGCGGCGACTGCTGCCTACGGCAGCTATCGCACCGGTCACCTGAGCTGCTTCGCTCCGCTCCGCAGCGTGGGCGCCGGCTGAGCGACCCGCGTTCCGCTGGTGGTCACGCCGGGGTGACCTCGACGGGGATGCCGTTGACGACGGCGTTGCCGCTGGGGACGTCGACGAGGTGGCCGGGGGCGAGGACGTTGGTGTTCACCCCGGCGTGCTCGCGGGCCACCGACAGGCGGGTGCCGGCCTTGTCGTGACCCCAGCCGTGGGGCAGGGACACGACGCCGAGGGCCATCTCGTCGGTGACCTCGACGGGCACCTCGAGGGCCCCGGCCTCGGAGCTGACCCGGGCCCGGTCACCGTCGGCCACGCCGCAGGCGGCGGCGTCGTCGGGGTGGATGAGCAGCGTGCAGCGGTCCTTGCCCTTCACCAGGACCTCGACGTTGTGCATCCACGAGTTGTTGGAGCGCACGTGGCGACGGCTGACCAGGACCAGGCCGTCGTCGACCCGGTCGAGGCGGGCCGCCAGCCGGTCGACATCGGCGGTGACGTAGGGCGGGGCCAGGTCGATGCGACCCGAGTCGCTGGTCAGCACCTCGGGCAGCCGGGGCTCGAGCGGGCCCAGGGCGAGGCCGTGCTCGTGCTCCCGCAGGCGGGCCAGGGTGAGGCCCTCGGGGTCCCGGCCGTAGCCTTCGCCGTGCGGGCCCACCCGCAGCGAGAAGTCGAGGATGCGCTCGGGTCCCTGCCCCGGGGTGAGGGCCAGCACCTCGGCCGGGTCCCGGTCGGCGACCGGTGAACCGGGCAGGGTGGCGTGCATCATCACCAGGCCCATGAAGTAGCCGTCGTCGAAGCCGGCCACGTCGACCTCGGCCGCGGGCTGGCCGCCGAGGATCGCCGCCAGGCGCAGGAGGATCTCCCACTCGGCGGGCCGCCCGGGCTCGGGCGGGAAGATCGCCTCCGAGACCTTGGCGGCGTTGGCCACCGACCACTGCCAGATGAGGTCGTCGTAGTGCGGCTGCTCCAGCGGTGACAGGCCGGGGAGGATGACGTGGGCGTGGCGGCTGGTCTCGTTCAGCCAGTTGTCGACGCTGACCATGGCGTCGAGCAGGGGCAGGGCCTCGTCGAGGCGGGCGGCGTCGGGGGCGCTGAGCACCGGGTTGCCGGCGATCACCACCAGCCCCCGGATGCGGCCCTCGCCGGGCGTGGCGATCTCCTCGGCCAGGCAGGACACGGGGTACTGGCCCAGCACCTCGGGGGCGCCCCGGACCCGACTGTGCCACCGGCCGAAGGCCCAGCCCTCCGCCTGGTCCGGCGGGCGGAGGGTGGTCATCGACCACGCCGCCGGACTGGCGAACATCGAGCCCCCCGGGCGGTCGAGGTTGCCGGTGAGGATGTTCAGCACCTCGACCAGCCACGACGCCAGGGTCCCGAACTCCTGGTTGCAGGTGCCGATGCGGCCGTAGACCGCCCCCGCCGGCGCCCCGGCCAGGCCCCGGGCCAGCTCGCGGATGGTCTCGGCGGGCACCCGGGTCACCCCCGCCACCCGCTCGGGGGTGAAGGGGGCGGCCAGGGCCAGCACCTCGACCACCCCGTCGACCAGGGGGGCCAGGTGGGCCAGGTCGACCAGGCCCTCGGCGGCCAGCACCTGCACCATGGCCATGAGGAGGAGGGCATCGGTGCCGGGCTGGATGGCGACCCACTCCCCCGCCCGTTCGGCCGTCTTGGTCCGTCGGGGGTCGACCACCACCACCCGCCCGCCTCGGGCCCGGATGGCGTCGATGCGGCCGAGCACGTCGGGGCAGGCCAGCAGGCTGCCCTGGCTGGCGGCCGGATTGGCCCCCAGCACCAGTAGGAAGTCGGTGCGGTCCAGGTCAGGCACCGGGATGGTCCACATGCCGCCGTAGAGCAGGGCACTGACGACGTTCTTGGGCCACTGGTCGACGGTGCCCGCCGAGTAGAGCTGGGTGATGCCGCTCATGGGCACGAAGGCCCCGGCGTAGCGGCCGAGCGAGAAGTTGTGGGCCGTCGGATTGCCGATGTAGGCCGACACCGCCCCGATGCCGTCGGAGGCCAGGATGGGCGCCATCAGGCGCTCGACCTCGGCGAAGGCCTCGTCCCAGCCGACCTCACGGAACCCGTCGCCGTCACGCACCAACGGCGCTCGCAACCGGTCGGGGTCGTGGTGGAGGTGGCCCAGGGTCGTGCCCTTGGGGCAGAGGTGGCCCTGGCTCCAGACATCGTCGCGGTCGGCCCGGATGCGGTGGACCCGCCCCTCGCGCACGTCGATCTCGAGGCCGCACATGGCCTCGCACAGCGGACAGGTGCGCAAGTGGACGCCGTCGGCGCTCATGGTCCCCCCCCTGGTCGGTGAACGTGATCCCCGGTCGTCCGGATCGTAGGCGCCGGGCGCTGGCTTAGGATTCGGGCGTCCGTCCACCCTCGGAGGTGACCGTGTCCCCGTCCTCCAAGCTCCTGCGCCTGCTCGCCCTGCTGCTGGCCCTCGGCCTCGTTGCCGCCGCCTGCGGCGGCGGTGACGACGGCGGCAGCGACAGCAGCAACGACGACGAGTCGTCCCAGTCCGACGACCGCAGCAACGACGAGGACGAGGACGAGCCCGACGACACCACCGCGACCACGGTGGTCGAGGAGGAGCGGGACGAGGCCATCGACGAGTTCGGCGACGAGGTCAAGGACGACATCGACCCCGGCACCGCCGGACCCGCCACCTACGGCCAGTACACCACCATCACCGACGACAGCGGGACGATCTCGGTCGAGGTCCCCGTCGCCTGGACCGACGTCGACGGGCGCCCCGGTCTCTTCGGCCCCGACGTGATCGCCTCCACCGACGTGCAGGCCTGGGTCCAGACCTACGACGTCCCGGGCATCGAGGTGCAGGCGACCGGCATCGAGACCGGCCAGAACACCCGACAGATCCTCACCGCGGTGAGCCGGGGCCAGGCGTCGCAGTGCACCTCACTGGGCCGTCAGCCCTACCGGGACCCGATCTACCGGGGCACCTCGGAGGTCTTCCAGGACTGCGCCGGCACCGACACCGACTTCGTCTGGCTGGCCTTCGAGCCCGACGACGGCAGCTACCACGGCATCGTCGGCGTGCAGATCACCACCGAGGCCGACATCGAGGCCCTGGAGCGGGCCCTGGCCACCTTCGTGGTCACCACCTAGGCGGACCGATGGGGACCGTGGCGTCGCTCGACACGCTCGCCCGCCGGGTGAGCTGGGTCATCGCCGTGGTCGTCGTCACCGTGAAGACCCTGGCCGCCGGAGCCCTGATCGGGGCCCTGGGCCTGCTGCTGGCCATCGGCCTGCTCGGCGACTGGAGCGGTGACGCCGTGGTCTTCGCCGTCGTCCTCGCCGCCGGAGCGGCGGCGGTGCCGTTCATGCTGACCCGCTTCGCCTGGGACCTGGCCCCCGCCCGCGACCTGCCCACCCTCAGCCCCGCCGACCTGCGCCAGGCCGCCGTGACCCTCGGCACCGGCCTGCGCGACGGCGAGCGCTCGTTCCTGCAGGCCAAGGGCCTGGGTCGGGTGGCCCGCCTGGGTCGGGCCCTGTGGGACCTGCGCAAGGACGTCGAGGTGCTCAACGAGGCCGGCCTGGCCCCCGCCGCCGCCCTGGTCCGCACCATGATCCCCAGCCGGCTGATCCGCGTCGGCATCGCCGCCCTCGTCGCCCCGCCGCTCTTCGTGGTCGGCCTCGTCACCCTCGCCGTCGCCGCGGTCCTGACCTGACCCCCCACCCCGAAATTGCGTGAGTTGGTCCGCCTGAGGATGACCAACTCACGCAATTTCGGAGGGATCGGGCGGTAGGGTGGCGGGACCGTCGCCGGGTGGAGGCAAGCCCCATCCCGAGCTCCCCGGCCCGACGGCCCCATTCACCCCCCGTTCCGGCTGGATCGCCTCTCCACCGTTGCGATCGGGACCCGCGCCCCGGCGCCCGGGTCCATCCCGCCGATCGGCGGGCAGTCAGGAGTCACGATGTCCCCCACCTTCGCCGAACTCGGCGTGCCCGCGGACCTGGTCGCGGTGCTCGACCGCCAGGGCGCCACCGAGCCCTTCGCCATCCAGGCCACCAGCCTGGTCGACCTGCTGGCCGGCCGCGACGTCTGCGGCCGCGCCCCCACCGGGTCGGGCAAGACCCTCGCCTTCAGCATCCCCCTCGCCGCCCGGGTCGGCAAGGGCCGATCCCGGCGACCCCGGGCCCTGGTCCTCGCCCCCACCCGCGAGCTGGCCGAGCAGATCCACCGTCAGCTCCAGCCCCTCCTCGCCACCCGGGGCCGTCGGGCCGTCTCGGTCTACGGCGGCGTGGGCTACGGCGGCCAGCGCTCCGCCCTGCGCAAGGGCGTCGACGTGGTCGTCGCCTGCCCCGGTCGCCTCGAGGACCTGATCGCCTCCGGCGACGTCGTCCTCGACGAGGTCGAGATCGTGGTCATCGACGAGGCCGACCGCATGGCCGACATGGGCTTCCTGCCCTCGGTCCGCCGCCTGCTCGACGCCACCGCCGAGGACCGCCAGACCGTCCTCTTCTCCGCCACCCTCGACGGTGACGTCGCCGTGCTCACCGAGCGCTACCAGGACCGGCCCGTGCGCCACGAGGTGGGCGAGGTCGAGCCCGACGTGACCGCCGCCGAGCACCAGTTCTGGCCCGTCGCCCACGAGGAGAAGCGCCACCGGGCCGCCGAGCTGGTCACCACCGCCGGCCCGACCGTCATCTTCTGCCGCACCCGCCGCGGTGCCGACCGCCTCACCCTGCAGCTGGGCCGGGCCGGCGTCGAGGCCGCCGCCATCCACGGCGGCCGCTCCCAGGGCCAGCGGGACCGGGCCCTGGCGTCCTTCGCCCGGGGCCGGGTGCAGGCCCTGGTCGCCACCGACGTCGCCGCCCGCGGCATCCACGTCGACGGCGTGGCCTGCGTGCTGCACTACGACCCGCCCGAGGACGACAAGGCCTACCTGCACCGCTCCGGGCGCACCGCCCGCGCCGGCGCCCGGGGCCTCGTCGTCTCGCTCATCCGTCCCGACGAGGTGGGCGAGAGCAAGGCCCGGCGCAAGCGGCTGGGCCTGCCCGCCGACGCCCTCCGCGGGCCCACCGCCACCGCCACCGCCCCCGATGCCGCGGCCAGGACGCCCGACAAGCGCCGGGTCCAGGCGGCCGCCACCTCCCCGGCGCAGGCCACCGGCCACGCCGATCGGCCCCCGCGCCGGCGCACCGAGCAGGCGCGCCGGGGTCGGAAAAGCGCCGGGGACACCGGTACGGTGAAGTTCTTCGACACCCGTCGTGGCTACGGCTTCATCGCCGTGACCGGCCGGGACGACCTGTTCGTGCACCACTCGCACGTCGGCGGGTCGGGAGGCGTGCTCGACAAGGGGCAGCGGGTGTCGTTCGTGATCGCCCAGGGCCGCCGTGGAGACGAGGCCCGTGACGTGAGGGTGGTGTGACATGGCACGCAGTGGAGAGACGTTCGCCAAGCGGCAGCGCGAGAAGGCCCGCCAGGAGAAGCAGGCGGCCAAGCGCGCCCGCCGGCTCGAGAAGGACGAGGCCGAGGTCGACGAGGAAGCCCCGGATCTGGACGCCCTGATGGAGGAGTTCCGGATCATCAACGAGGCCCACGCCGCCGGCGAGCTCGAGAGCGAGGAGTTCGAGGAGCGTCGGGACAAGATCCTGATGCAGCTCGGCGTGGAGTGAACGACGGCGGGCCCCGGCCCGCCCCGCCGACGACGCCCCGTGGCCGACGGCCG
>CAYTJS010000060.1:0-15150 GCA_964438115.1 uncultured Iamiaceae bacterium | reverse complement strand
CGCCGAGGTGGCCCTGGCCGGCCATCAGGGGGACGCCACGACCGCCCGCGCCGGCCTCGCCGGCGACCGCCCCGCCACCCGCGTGGCCGCCCTCGGGGCCCTGGCCCGGCTCGGGGACCTCACCGACGCCGACCTCGGGACGGCGCTGGCCGACCCCGACCCGGCGGTGCGGCGCCGGGCGGCGGAGATCGCCGGCGAGGACCCCACCCACGTCGTCGACGTGGTCGGCCTGCTGGCCGACCACGACCCGACGGTGGTCGAGGCGGCGGCGTGGGCCCTCGGGGAACGCCCCGGCGACCCGGCCGCGGTGGCGGCGCTGGTGACGGTGGTCGGTGACCACGACGACCCGCTGTGCCGCGAGGCGGCGGTGGCCGCCCTGGGCGCCCTCGGCGACCCGACGGGGCTCCCCGCGGTGCTGGCGGCCACCACCGACAAGCCGGCGGTGCGGCGGCGGGCCGTCATCGCCCTGGCCGCCTTCGAGGGCCCGGACGTCGACACGGTCCTCCAGCGGGCGCTGGAGGACCGTGATCGACAGGTCCGACAGGCCGCCGAGGACCTCCTCGGCGGTGGTGAGGGCCCGGACTAGCTAGAGCGTCAGCAGCGATTCGGGTGTGACCTCGGCGGTCCGGCCTTCGAAGTCCTGCGGATCTCCGAGGAACTCGTAGTAGCCGAGGTCCTCGTTGTACTGCATGAGCTGCAGCACCTCCTCGGGGAACTTGTCCTCGCCGAGAACGGTGTTCACGCTGCTCTCGGGCAGCGAGAGGCCCGTGACCAGGTTCGGGATGTTCAGCGCCCGTTCCATCACCGCCGGACGGGTCAGCTCCTCGGCGTTGGACAGGGTGTCCACGAGCAGGGCGCCCATGGTCCAGCCGTAGGCCACGAGGCTGTTCTCGAGGTCGAAGTCGGGGCCACCGTACTCACGGCCCTTCTCGAGGAACAGCGCCATGGCCTCGTCGTCGGCCCACTGCGGGTCGCGGGGGTCCTTGAAGGCGGTCACCGAGATGATGCCGTCGGCGGCGCCGGGCTCGGCCAGGCCGACCAGGGTCGGCGAGGTGCAGGTGCCCGAGATGAAGATCATCGGGTCCCAGTTGGTGCCGTTGATGGCGTTCAGGGCGTTGGGGCAGGCCAGGGCGGTGGTGCCGAGCACGACGGCGTCGGCGTCGGTGGCCGCCAGGCTGGTCACCTGGGAGGTCGAGTCGGGGTTGGAGACTTCGTAGGTCTCCTCGCCGACGATGGTGATGTCGCTGCCCTCGATGGCCGCGGTGAAGGTGTCCACGTAGGCCTGGCCGAAGTCGTCGTTCTGGGTGAGCAGGGCCACGGTGGCGTCGGGGTCGTTCTCCTTCAGGTAGTCGGCGTACATCAGCGCCTCGAGGGAGTACGACGGGAACGAGCCGATGGTCCAGGGGTGAGCCGGGTCACCCCACAGTGGCGACCCGGTGGCGGCGAAGAGGTTGGGGACGCACTCCTCCTCGAGGCTGTCCCAGGCGGCGAGGATGTTCGACGTCCCGACGATGTTGAACATGGCGAAGACCCCCTCCTCCTGCACGAGCCGCTGCACGTTGGTGGCGGTCCGGCCCGGCTCGTAGCCGTCGTCGAGGGCCACCAGCTCGATCTGGCGACCGTCGATGCCGCCCAGCTCCGCGTTCACGTAGTCGAAGTAGGCCTGGTAGCCGGTGGAGATCTGGGAGAAGGCCGCGAACGGACCGGACTGGGCGAAGCTCGACCCGATGAGGATCGTGTCGTCGGTCACCCCCTGGGTGAAGTCGCCCTCGCAGTCGTCGAGGTGCAGGTACTCCGAGACGGCGTCGTCGGTGTTCTCGGCCGCCGCCTCGTTGTCGGCGTCGTCGGAGCTCTCCTCGCGGCCCCCACCACAGGCGGCGGCCACCAGGGCCAAGACCGCGAGCAGCGCCAGCAGGGCGCGCGAACGGGTCGATCGGATCATCTTGTTCCCCTCAGCGAAGACGGATCAGCTTGTAGCAGTGCCCACCGTAGGCGGTGCCTCGTCCTCGGTGGTAGCAGCCCGGGACCGTCGCCAGTGGGCGTCGAGGCCCAGGCGGCGGGTCAAGGCGGCCTCCAGGCGGCGCAGGCCGCCGAGGAAGCCGGTGGGCAGCACCAGCATGAGCACGATCAACAGCGTGCCGAAGATGACGTTGGACAGCTCGGCGTTGACGTCCGAGGACAGCTCCGGCACGAAGACGATGAAGAGGGACCCGAGCACCGGCCCGAGGATGGTGGCGGCGCCGCCGATGACCAGGGCGGCCAGGAACTGGATCGAGCGGGCGATGGTGTACTGGGCTGGGTCGACCCGGTCGAGCACGGCGGTGTTCATCACCAGCAGGCAGCCGCCGATGCCGGCGATCATGGCGCTGATCCCGAAGGTCACGACCTTGTAGCGGGCCAGGTTCACGCCCAGCACCTCGGCCGCCACCTCGTTGTCGCGGATGGCGATGATGGCCCGCCCCACCCGGCTCTTCACCAGGTTGCGCACCAGCACGAAGATGACGACGGCGAAGGTGAGCAGCACGTAGAACGCCCACTGGTCCTCGGCCAGGCCCGAGGCCCACGACGGCGGCTCGAAGTCGGGCACCCCGAGGCCGGTGCTGCCCCCGGTGAGGTCGCTGTACTTCTGGATGACAAGGGGGAACAGCGTGGCCAGGGCCAGGGTGACCAGGGCCAGGTACAGCCCGCTGATGCGCAGGGCGGGCAGGCCCACCAGGACCCCGACGATGAAGCAGATGACCATGGCCACGGGGATGGTGGCCAGGTGCGACCAGCCGTACTCCGAGGTCAGGATGGCCGTCGTGTAGGCGCCGATGCCGAAAAAGGCGCCGTGGCCGACCGAGATCTGGCCGTTGAAGCCGGTGAGCAGGCCGAGCCCGAGCACGGCGACCGAGATGGCGATCACGTTGCTGAACTGACTCACCCGGAACTCGAGGAACTGGCTCGGGATGGTCAGGACGTAGACGGAGAGACCGATGGCGACGACGCCGAGGATCACCCGACGGGGCGACAGGTCGAGGCGGCTCATACCCGGGTCACCACCCTGCGGCCGAAGAGGCCCTGGGGCCGCACCAGCAGCACCACGAGGATGAGCAGGAAGGCCGAGGCCAGCTCGAAGCCGTCGAAGAACGCGATGTACTGGCCGGCCAGGTTCTGGGTGACGCCCACGATGAGGCCGCCGACGACCGCCCCGAGCGGGCTGTCGAAGCCGCCGAGGGTGGCGGCGGCGAAGGCGTAGATGAGCACGCCCTGCATCAGGTTGAGGCTGAGGTTGAGTTGCGGGGCGGCGAGGGCGCCGGCCAGGGCCCCCAGGGCGCCGGCCAGGCCCCAGCCGATCATGAGCATCCGGCCCACCTTGATGCCGACCAGGCTCGAGGACTCGGGGTTGGAGGCCACCGCCCGCATGGCCAGGCCCACCTTGGTGTGCTGGAACAGCAGGTACAGGAGGCCGACCACCAGCAGCAGGATCCCGAGGATCCCCAGGGTCTCCTGGGTGATGGTCACGTCGCCGAGCTCGACGGCGGCCTCGTTGGCGAAGATGCGGGGGAACACCCGGCCGTCGGTGCCGTAGATCCAGCCGGCCAGGGCATTGACGGCGATGAAGATGCCGATCGTCACGATGACGATGGCCAGGACGTTGTCGTTGCCGATGGGCCGGATCACCGCCCGCTCGATGATCGCCCCGCCGACCACCGAGATGGCCATGGCGGCGAGGATGGCCAGCACCACGGGGAAGCCCCACTCGGTGAAGAGGTAGGCGACGAAGGTCGAGAACATGGCCAGCTCGCCCTGGGCGAAGTTGAGCAGGGCGGTCGAGCGGTAGATCAGCACGAGGGCCAGGGCCAGGGCGGCGTAGATGACCCCGCTCTGGATCCCGTTCACGACCTGGTTGAAGAACAGCTCCACGGTGGTCCCCTCAGTACCCCAGGTAGGCCTTGCGGACGGACTCGTCGGCCCGCAGCTCGTCGGCGGTGCCCTCGGCCACGATGGTCCCCGCCTCGAGCACGTAGCCGCGCTCGGCGATGCTCAGGGCCAGGTTGGCGTTCTGCTCGACCACGAGGAGGGCGGTGCCGGCCGTCTCGTTCAGGCCCTGGAGCTGGCGGAACAGCTCCTGGGTGACGAGCGGGGCCAGACCCAGGGAGGGCTCGTCGAGGAGCAGGAGGCGGGGCCGCGACATGGCGGCCCGGGCGATGGCCAGCATCTGCTGCTCGCCCCCGCTCATGCTGCCCGCCGCCTGGTCCCGGCGCTCGTGGAGCCGGGGGAAGACCCCGTACCAGCGGTCCATGTCGGCCTCGATCTCGGGGTCGCGCCGGGCGCAGGCGCCCAGGCGGAGGTTCTCCTCGACGGTCAGGTCGACGAAAGTGCCCCGGCCCTGGGGCACGTGGGCCACGCCCCGCCGCAGGAGCTGTTCGGGCGGGCGGCCGGCGACGGACGCGCCGTCGAGGTTCACCGTGCCCTTGGGGTCGATCATCCCGCTGATGGCCCGCAGGGTGGTCGTCTTGCCCGCCCCGTTGGCGCCGAGGATGACCACCACCTCGCCCTCACCCACCGAGAACGACATGCCCCGGAGGACCTGGACCGGCCCGTAGCCCGCCTGGAGGTCGGCCACCTCGAGCAGGGTGCTCACGAGTTGCCCCCACCCAGGTAGGCCTCGATGACCGCCGGGTCGTTGCGGACGACGTCGGGGGCGCCCTCGGCGATCTTGGCGCCGTAGTCGAGGACGACGATCTTCTCGGAGATGCGCATGACCATCGCCATGTGGTGCTCGACGAGCAGCACCGTGAGGTTGCGGTCGTCGCGGACCTGGCGGACGAGGTCGGCCAGCTCGGTGACCTCGCCGTGGGTCAGGCCGGTCGCCGGCTCGTCGAGCATCAGGAGCTTGGGGTTCGACGCCAGGGCCCGGGCCAGCTCGATGCGCTTCAGCGTGCCGTAGGGCAGGCCGGCGGCGAGGCGGTCGGCGACCGCGGCCAGCCCCAGGTCGTCGAGCAGGGCGTCGGCGGTCTCGCGGCTGGCCCGCTCCTCGCGCCGGGCCCCGGGCCAGCGCACGGCGGTGGCGAGGAACCCGCTGCGGGTGTCGGAGAAGGCCCCCATGAGCACGTTGTCGCGCACCGAGAGGCCGGGGAACAGGGCCACGTTCTGGAAGGTCCGGGCGATGCCCTTGCGGGCGATGCCGTGCGGCGGCACCGCCAGGAGGTCCTCGCCGGCGAAGGCCACCTGGCCCTCGGTGGGCTCGTAGAGACGGCTGATGACGTTGAAGAGCGTCGTCTTGCCGGCCCCGTTGGGGCCGATGAGGGCGCACATCTGGCCCTCGTCGACGGTGAAGGACAGGCCGTTGAGGGCGACCACGCCGCCGAAACGGACCGAGACGTCCTCGACCGTGAGCAGTGCCTCCCCCATGACGGGGCGGACACTAGCCCAGGACGGCGGGCGTCTATTCCATGAACATGACGCGGAGGTCCTCGTAGGACTCGATGCAGCGACCGGCACCGAGCACCACGCACTCCAGCGGGAGGTCCACCAGGTGGACCTGGACCTCGGTCTCGATGGTCAGCCGCTGGGCCAGGCCCCGCAGCATCCCGCCCCCGCCGACCAGGTTGATGCCGTTGACGATGAGGTCCTGGGCCAGGTCGGGGGGCGCCTCACCCAGGCAGGCCACGATCGAGTCGATGATCGTCGAGATCGGCTCCTCGAGCGCCCGTCGGATCTCTTCGGGCTCGAGCACCACGGTCTTGGGCAGGCCCGACATCAGCTCCCGCCCGCGGACCTCGGCCCGGAACTCCTCGTCGGTGGGGTAGGCCGAGCCCATGGCGATCTTGATCTTCTCGGCGGTCTGCTCGCCGATGGCGATGCCGTGCTCCTTGCGGATGTGGGTCTGCACGGCGGCGTCGAAGTCGAAGCTGCCGACCCGCACCGCCTTGAGCGACACGATCCCGCCCAGCGAGAGGATGGCGGACTCGGAGGTGCCACCGCCGATGTCGACGACCATCGAGCCCATGGGCTCGTTGATGGGCAGTTCGGCGCCGATGGCCGCGGCCATGGGCTGCTCGATCAGCTGGCACTCGGCAGCCCCCGCCCGACGGGCCGCCTCGGTCACGGCCCGGCGCTCGACGTGGGTGATGGCCGAGGGCACGCAGATGACCACGCGGGGCCGGTTGAAGCGGGAGACACCCACCCGCTCGAGGACCAGGCGGATCATCCGCTGGGTGACGTCGAAGTCGGTGATGGCCCCCGCCCGCAGCGGGCGGACGGCGACGATGTGGCCGGGGGTGCGGCCGATCATCTGCCAGGCCTCGGTACCGACGGCCAACACGTCCTGGGTCTGGTTGTTGAGGGCGATGACCGACGGCTCGTTCAGCACGATGCCCTCGCCGCGCACGTAGACCAGGGTGTTGGCGGTCCCCAGGTCGATGGCGAGGTCGCGGGCCACGGCGTCGCCCCCGTGCTACCGGCGGGGGCGCTGCGAGCCCTTGGGCGACAGCGCCTGCATCTGACGGTTGAAGCCGTCGACCCCGGAGTCGACGGTACGGGGGCCACGCGAGCGGGCCCACAGCACGGCGATGCCGATGGCGGCCACGAGGACGGCGGCGAGGAGGAACAGCAGGTTGCTCACGGGTCGGTCTCCGGGTGGTCGGGTCGGGGGGCGCGCCCGCCGGGGGACCGGTCGGCCACCTCGGTGAGCGCCCGGGCGTCCAGACCCCAGCTCTCCCCTCCCGACCAGGTCTCCCGCTTCCAGATCGGCGCGGTGTCCTTCAAGGTATCGATCGCCCACCGAACCGCCTCGAAGGCCTCGGCCCGGTGGGCGGCGCCGGCGGCGACCACGACCGAGGCCTCGCCCACGGCGACCGGCCCCGTCCGGTGCAGCACGGCGACCCGCCCGAGGGCGGGCCAGTGCCGTCGGGCCTCGGCCACGATGGCCTCGAACCGGGGGAGGACGGCCTCGTCGTAGGCCTCGTACTCGAGACCGGTGACGTCGGGCCGGCCCTCGGTGTGGTCCCGGGCGGTGCCGGCGAAGGTCACCACCGCCCCGCAGGACGGCAGCACGGCCCAGGCGCCCACGGCGCCGGCGTCGAGGACGGCGGTGGTCAGGGCCACCCAGGTGTCGCCGTTCGGCCCCTCCAGCATCGGGCGATTGTACGGGGGGCGCGGGGATCGGCGGGCGGGGGCCTCCTACGCTGCCCGCCGATGCCGGACGACGAGGGGCCCGCGCCGGAGCCGGGGACGGGGGGGCCGCTGCCCCCCGACGACCGCCTGTGGCGGCATCCGTCCGAGGTGGCCGCCGCCGGCCCCACCGTCGACCGCCGTCGGCCCTCGCGGCGACCGGTCCTGGCCGCCGCCCTCCTCGGGGGGGCCATGGTCGGCCTCGCCGCGTTCGGGGTGCTCGTCGCCGACGACGGAGTGGCCCCCCGCCAGGCCGGGGGTGGGGTGGCGGTGGCCGGCGTCGACGAAGTCGACCTGCCGCCCGGCACCGTGCACCGCGCCCTGGCCGAGGTGGGCGAAGCCGTGGTCTCGGTGACGGTCGGTGACCGGTCCGGCACCGGCGTCGTCGTGGCGACGGACGGGCACGTCGTGACCGCCGCCGCCCTCGTCGCCGACCGGGCCGACGTCATGGTCCGCACCGGCCCCCACGCCGGCCACCCCGCCACCGTGGTCGGTCGGGACCCGGTGACGGGGGTCGCCGTGCTGGCCGTACCCTCCCTGGCGGGGGTGGTGCACGCCCTGCCGGTGGGGGCCGATCCGGTCCCGGGCCAGGCCCTCGTGGCCCTGGCGGTGGGGCGGGCGGGCGAGCCCGAGGTGGCAGCGGGCACGGTGGGCGAGGTCGCCGTGACCGCCCGCCGGGCCGACGGGCGGCCCCTGGCCGGCCTGATCGTCACCGACATCGTCCTGGCCGGCGGCCGCGACGGGGTCGCCCTGCTCGACACCACCGGCGCCGTGGTCGGGGTGGGCACGGCCACCGAGGACGACGGCCTCCACGCCCTGCCGGCGGCCCTGGCCCGGCACGTGGCCGACGACATCCTCGCCACCGGCGCCGCCCGCCATCCGTGGCTGGGCATCGAAGGCCGCGACGCCGCCCGGGGAGCCGAGGTCGTGACCGTCGCCGCGGCCAGCCCTGCCGCCCGGGCCGGCCTGCGGGAGGGTGACGTGGTCGTCGCCGTCGACGACACCGCCGTGCCGTCGATGGGGGCCCTGGTCACGGCCCTGCTGCGGCACGACCCGGGCGACCGGGTGCGCATCCGCTACCTCCGCGACGGCGACGCGGCCTGGTGCCGCGCCCGGCTCACCGCCGTCGACGCAGCAGGCGACGCCCCACCAGGGTGACGGCGCCGACCACGCCGACGGCCCCCAGGCCCAGGGCCCCGAGGGCCAGCTCCTGACGGCGGCGGGGCGACAGCGAGGCCCAGCCCGTCGGGCGGTCGCCCAGCACGTAGGCCTCCTCGTTGGTGTGTTCGGGCACCCATCCCGCCGCCCGTAGCCGGTCGTTGGCCACCACCCACGGGTGGATGCGGTAGGCCACGACGCCCGGCGGCGTCGTGGTCAGGCCCAGGTTCCACCGCCAGGTCGCCAACCGGTGGGCCACCCGCTCGGGCAGGCGCACCCGGGGACCCCGGCCGGCCAGACGCCGGAGCTCGTCACTGGCCATCCAGCCATCGGGAGCGACGTTGTACGGACCCGACATCGGCGTGCGGCGGGCCCGGTCGACGGCGGCGGCGAGGTCGTCGAGGTGGACGAACTGCACCGGGGTGTCGGCGTCACCGGGAGCGAAGGGCGTGCCGGCCCACAGCGACGACGCCAACCAGTCGGTGGTGTCCTCGGCCACGGCGATCACCGGACGCAGGACGGCCACCCGGACCGACGGGTGGTCGTCGCGCCACTCGGCGACGAGGCGCTCGACCTCCGCCTTGTGGGTGGCGTAGGCCAACGCGGGGTGCGGGCGCAACGGGGCGTCTTCGGTGAGGGGGACGGGGTTGTTGGCCCAGGCGCCGTAGACGGTGGCGCTGGAGAGCACGACGACGGTGTCGATGCCCACCGAGCCGGCGGCCTCGAGCAGCAGCCGGGTCCCGACCACGTCGACGCCGGCCGTCCCCGTGCCGTCGGTCTCGGCCACGCCGTCGGAGCGACCGAGGTGCACGAGTGTGTCCACCACCGCCAGCCGTTCCTTCAGCAGCCCGGGCTGCTCGCGAGCCGCCTCGAGGTCGCCCGCGTCCACGGCGACGACCGCCGTGACGTCGGGGTCGGCCGCCAACAGGGCGCGGACCCGGGTGCCCAGGGGGCCCTCGGCCCCGGTGAGGACGACGATGCTCACCCCCGTACCATGCCGTCGTGAGCGAGTCGGATCCACCCGCGGGCGATCCGGACCCCTTCCGGGGCATCCCCTTCCTGGGTGACCTGGCCCGACTGCTGGGCCAGCAGCAGGGCGTCAGCTGGGACGCCGCCGGCCAGTTGGCCTTCCAGGTCGCCACCGGCGGCGAGTCCGAACCCAACGTCGATCCCCTCGAGCGCATCCGCTACGAGGAGCTGGCCCGGGTGGCCGAGCTGCGGGTGGCCGACGCCACCGGCCTGACCGTGAGCGCCACCGGGCGGGCGGTCTCGGTGGTCCCCGTGACCCGGGTCCAGTGGGTCCAGGCCGCCCTGCCCGCCTTCCGGCCCCGCTTCGAGGGCCTGGCCGCGTCGCTGGCCGGTCCCCCCGCCGACACCGACACCGACCCGGCCGGCAGCGACCCGGCCGCGCTGCTCGGCAACCTCATGGGGATGCTGCACCCGATGCTCGTCGGGATGGCGGCGGGCTCGATGGTCGGCCACCTGGCCGCCACGTCGTTCGGCCAGTACGACCTGCCGATCCCCCGCCCGGCCGACGACGAGCTGCTGGTGGTGGCCCGCAACGTCGACGACTTCGCCAGCGACTGGTCGCTGCCCGACGACGACCTGCG
The DNA here is from genome assembly GCA_964438115.1 of uncultured Iamiaceae bacterium. Classification (GTDB taxonomy): domain Bacteria; phylum Actinomycetota; class Acidimicrobiia; order Acidimicrobiales; family DATDAH01; genus DATDAH01. The sequence goes on along the minus strand of CAYTJS010000060.1, from coordinate 5,224 downwards.
CCTGTGGGTCTGCCTGCACGAACTGACCCACCACGCCGTGCTGGCCGTGCCCCACGTGCGGCACCGGCTCGACGACCTGCTCGACCGCTACGCCTCCGGCTTCCGGGCCGACCCCCACGCCCTCGAGGAGCGCTTCGGACGCCTCGACCTCGGTGGCGAGGAGGGCCTGGCCGGGCTGCAGGAGGCCTTCGCCGATCCCGAGGCCGTGCTCGGGGCGGTGCAGTCCCCCGAGCAGCGCGAGCTGCTCCCCCACCTCGAGGCCCTGGTGGCGGTGGTCATCGGCTACGTCGACCACGTGATGGACGGCATCGGCACCTCGCTGATCTCGTCCTACCCGATGCTGACCGAGGCCCTGCGCCGCCGCCGGGTCACCGCCGACGAGTCCACCCGCTTCGTCGAGCGCCTCATCGGCCTCGAGCTGACCCCCGAGCAGTGCGAACGGGGGGCGGCCTTCGTCGCCGGGGTGGTCGAGCGGGCGGGGACCACCGGCCTCGACCGCCTGTGGCGCTCGGAGCGGGAGCTGCCCACCCCCGCCGAGGTCGACGCCCCGGGCCTGTGGCTGGCGCGCATCGACCTCCCGGTCGACGGGTGACGCAGCCCTCCCGGTCGACGGGTGACGCAGCCCTCCCGGCCGACGGGTGACGCAGCCCTCCCGGCCGACGGGTGACGCAGCCCCCGCCGTTCAGCTCCCGGCCACCTCCCGGCCATGCCGGGGTGCGACCATCCGCGCCGATGATCGTGGACTGTGGTGGCTACGCCGAGGGGAGACGGCGGCCGGGTCCGCTGAGCCTCGAGGACGCCGCCGACTGGCTGGCCGATCCCGACCACTTCCTGTGGCTCGGGCTGCGGCTCCCCGACGAGTCCGAGCTGGACCAGGTCGAGGCCGTGCTGGGGATCGACAAGGACGCCCTCGACGAGGCCCGCTCCCCCCACGTCCGGCCCGTACTGTCGACCCGGCCCGAGTTGACCTGGCTGGTGGTCCGGACGGCACGGTACGACCGCTACGGCAAGGGCGTCGTCCTCGGCGAGCTCTCCGTGCTCATGACCGACCGGGCCGTCGTGACCATCCGCCACGGGCGCGCCAGCCCACTCCAGGGGTTGCGCCACGACCTCGAGTCCCGGGGGGCCACCACCAGCCCGGCGGCGGTGCTGGCCGCCATCGACGCCAACGCCACGCAGGTGGCCCTGCAGCAGAACGAGGACATGCGCCGGATCAGCGCGTGGGTCGCCATGGCGGCCGTGCCCACGCTGGTGGCGGGGATCTACGGGATGAACTTCGAGACGCTGCCCGAGCTGCGTTGGCGGTTCGGGTACCCGATGGTGCTGCTCGGCATGGCCGTCGTGGCGGGGCTGATGTACCGGGCGTTCCGTCGCAGCGGCTGGCTGTAGGCCGGCACCCGACGCACGATGCGGAGGCGCTCGACGGGCGCGCCGACCAGCCAGGAGAGGGTGTGGTTGGTCCGTCGGTCGACGACCCGGCCTCCCAACCGCTCGAGGGCCGAGGCCCGCCGGCCGATCCGGGCGTTCACCTCCCCGTACCACTGGTCCCGCCCGGCCCGCCGCAACCGGCCCTCGGCCGCCGCCAGGAGGTCGCGGGCGCCCGAACCCTGCCGGTGCCCCGCGGCGATGTTCAGGTGCAGGTGGCCGGCACAGGGCGGGGGCGGTCCGGCCAGGGCCGAGAACCCGTCACGGAGGCGGAGGCGGTGGAACCGTTCGCTCTCCACCGGATACCGACCGGCGGCGATCTCGCGGACGGCCCTGGTGGTCCAGTCCCACGCCGGTCGCCGGCACCACCCGCGGTGCGCACGGTCGTCGATGCACACGAGGACGTAGCCGACGACCGCGCCATCCACCTCGAGGACCCGGACGTCCTCGCGTCCCGGACCGAGGTACCAACCGAGGCACAGATGGCGGTAGCGGTCGAGGTCGGCGAGGGGGAACGGGAGGGGTCGGCCCAGGGCGAGCGTGGCCTCGAAGATGGCCTCGACGAGGTGGTCCTCGTCCGGGCCGAGGGGTCGTACGGTCATGCCGCGCGCCCGGGCCGGACGGAGGGGCCGACCGGAGCGTCGGTGAGGTCGTGGGCGGCGAGCAGCCCGTCGACCGTGCGGTCCCAGTCGAAGCGCTCGGCCCGCCGTCGGGCGAGCCGCGAGCGCAGCTCGGACGGGGTGATGAGCACGGCCTCGACCCCGTCGGCCAGCGCCGATGGTGTTGGGAGCACGACCCGCCCGGCGCCGGGGGCCACGACCTCGGCCAGCCCACCCCCGGCCGCGGCCACCACCGGTGTGCCCGTCGCCAGCGCTTCCACGGCGGCCAGGCCGAAGGCCTCGCAGGGACAGGTTGCCAGGGCGACGTCGGCGGCGGCGAGGACGTGGGCCAGGGCCTCCCGCCGGCTGACGTGGCCGGTGAAGCTGACCGGGAGGTGGGCGGCCCGGGCCCGCAGGCGCTCCTCCTCCACCCCACCGCCCACGACCACCAGACGGGCTCGGTGGCCGCGGCGGACCAGCTCGGCCAGCGCGTCGACGGCCAGGTCCGGGCGCTTCTCCCGGGAGAGCCGCCCCACCCAGGCCAGCAGGACACCACGCCCCGAGGCCGGGGGCCGCCGCCCCGGATGGAAGGTCTCGAGGTCGACGCCGTGCGGCACCACCGTGACATCACATCGGCCGGCGGCCCGGAGCTCGGCGGCGACGTACTCGGAGGGGGCGACGGCCCGCGCGGCCGCCCGGAGCGTCATCCGGTTCCATGCCCGGCACGCCCGGGTCAGGGGCACGACCGCCGGCACCCGGCCCGCGAGGATGCCGTCCAGTCGCTCATGGGCCCACAACAGGGTGGGCACGCCGACCTCGGCCGCCCAGCCGGCGGCGGGCCACAGCGTCGCCCGGTCGCTCAGCTCGAGACGATCGGGCGCCAGCTCACGGAGGATCCGGCGCAGGCGGGCCCGGTCGGTGAGCAGGTGATACGGCGTCGAGCGCAGGGCCGGGGAGGCGATGGTGATGATGCGCCCGGCAGGGCCGTGCTCGTCGGCGTCGCCGGGCCCGGGAACAACCAGGACCGGCTCGTGGCCCCGCTCCCGGTACCGCCGACCGGTCTCCTCCAGTGCCACCCGCTGCCCGCCGGAGGCCGGCGCCCAGAAGTTGGCCAGCCGCAGGATCCTCATGCCCCCGCCCCCTGGACGAACTGCAGGTAGGTCAGGGGACGGGCGCTGGCGGCCAGGGCCGCATCGACTGCGTCGAGGGCCGCCCGCCTCGGCCGCGACCGGTCGGCATCGTCGGGGTGCAGGGCGATGCGCACGCCGCCCCGCGCCGCCAGCATCGGCGCAGCGTGCCGGAGCAGGGCGGCGCCGGCGGCCTCGCCGGTCCCGCCGGGTCGGTTGGAGAGGGCGAGGATCCGATGGCGGCGGGCCCGACGGAGGTCGATGATCGCCGTCTGCGTGGCCAGGTAGCGCAGGCCCAGTTCCCCCGCGGCCTGCAGGGTCGACCGCGACGCCAACCAGCCCGGTGGGGTGAAGCCGGCCGGGGCCAGCGCCTGGTCGGTCAAGACCCGCCGCCCCGCCGCCAGGCGGGCCGCAGCGGCCGGACGGTCCAGCCCGTGGAACTCGTCGGTGCCCCGGGCGACCAGGCGGCCGACCGTGCGCCGCGCTGCGCCCGACGCGGGGCAGGACCCGTGGTCCCACCCGTGGAGGGCGACCTCGTGGTGCCGTGCGGCGGCCGCCCGCAGCCAGGCCCCGGTGACGCCGTCCTCCACCAGGGTCGGGCGCCGCCAAGGCCCGGCGACCACCAGGAGCGTGGCGCAGACGGACCGGGCCTCGAGTTCCTCCACCCAGTACCGGACCGCCGGCATCGTGGCCGGAGCCACGTCGTGGACGGAGACGAGGAGGGGTCCGCTCACGCCACCGCCGCCGATCCCGGTCGGGCCGACCGGCCCGCACCCAGGGCCGCGTAGTGGTCGAGGAGGAGGTCACCGACCACCGACCAGGAGCGGTGTTCGACCCCACAGCGGGCCTCGGCCCCCATCCGGTCCCGCAGCTCCGGGTCGGCCACGAGGGTGCGGACCGCCGCCCGTAGCAGATCCGGGGACTCGACCGGCCACAGCCAGCCGTTCCGACCGTGGGCGACGAGGTCCACCGGTCCGCCCGTCGCCGGGGCCACCACGGGCACCCCGGAGGCCAGGGCCTCCTGGACGGCCTGGCAGAACGTCTCCTCGGTGCCGGGATGGACGAAGACGTCGAAGGACGCCACCAGGCGGGCGAGTTCTGCCCCCCGGCGCAGGCCGAGGAACTGGGCGTCGGGCAGGGCCGCCTGCAGGCGGGTGCGCTCCGGCCCGTCCCCGACGACGACGACCTTGACCCCGGGCAGGTCCTGCAGGGGGGCGAGGAGCTCGACCCGCTTCTCCACGGCGAGGCGGCCGACGTAGCCGACGAGCGCCTCACCCTCCGGGGCGAGGACCTGACGGACGACCTCGTGGCGGTGCGCGGGCGAGAACAGCTCCACGTCCACGCCGCGGGGCCAGAGGGCGACGGGGCCGATACCGTGACGTTCGAGCTTCCAGGCCGTCTGGGTCGAGGGCGCCAGGGTGAGATCGGCCAGACCGTGGACCCGGCGGAGCCAGGCCCACAGCACGCCGGCCGCCGGACGCAGCCCGTACCGGGCGGCGAAGCCGGCCAGATCGGTCTGGAACACCGCCACCACCGGCACCCGGCGGCGGCGGGCGGCCACCGCGGTCGCGGCACCGAGGACGACGGGGGCGGCCAGGTGCACGACATCGGGCCGGAAGCGGGCCAGCGCGTCGTCGATCGCCCGGTGGGGCAGGCCGACGGCGAGGGAGCGGTACCAGGGCAGCGACAACGACGGCACGCGGACGACCGGGGTCCTCCGGTAGCGGTCCGGACCGGGCGAGGGGGCCACGACGAGGGCCTCGTGGCCCTCGGCCTCGAGGTGGTCGAGGACCCGGAGGACGGAGTTGGTCACCCCGTCGACGTTGGGCAGGAACGACTCGGCGGCGATCAGGACCCGCACGGTTTCGCAGTCTGGGCCACCGCCCTGGCGACTCCCTGACCGGGTGTGGTCGAGGAGGTGAACCCTTCACCAACCCTGGCGACGGTGCCTCAGGTCGGCCGGCGGGGGGACCGCTGGGTCGGCCGGCGCCGACGGGAGGCCCCCGGCGGCGGCCGCGTGGCGCCGGTGTCACCCCGACGGCGGTTCCCGCGCGAGCGCCGGTCGGGCCCGGG
>CAYTJS010000059.1:0-15235 GCA_964438115.1 uncultured Iamiaceae bacterium | reverse complement strand
CCGAGTTCCTGGCCGCGGCCCGCGCCGTGGCCGAGGCCGACGGCCTCGGGGCGCTCACGGTGAAGGGACTGGCCCACCGTCTCGATTGTGCCGTGGGCACGATGTACACGTACTTCCCGAGCAAGGGGGCGCTGCTCGCCGCCCTGCAGGCCGACGCCATCGAGGCGCTGGGGGCGGCCTACGCCGCCGCCGCCGACCGGCTCGAGCCGGTGCTCGCCGACCTCGACCCCGCCGACCGGGCCCTGGCCCGGTTGGTCGCCTTCGGCCGGTTCGTCCTGGTGGCCGAGCGCCGGATGCCCGAGGAGTTCCACCTCCAGCAGCAGTTGCTGGTGGCCGCCGGCATGGAGCCCGAGCACGTGGCCGAGGTCGTGCCCGTGGCCTTCGCCCTCCTCGCCCGTCCGCAGGGGCTGCTGGCCGACGCCGTGGCCCACGAGGCCCTGGCCGCCGGCGACGGCTTCGACCGCACGGTCACCTGGGTGGCCGCCGTGAACGGGGTCCTCCTCCTCGACGGCGTCCAGGGTGCCGACGCCGGGCTCTTCGACACCCGCCTGCTCGCCGACCGCCTCACCCTCGACCTGCTGGCCGGGTGGGGTGCCGACCGGGTCCGTCTCGACCGGGCCGCCGCCCGCGTCCCCCTCGACCGTCTCCAGGAGTTGTTCGTCCCGTGACCGCCGTCCTCACCGCCCTGGGCTTCGTCGCTCTCGGGTTCGTCCTGTGGTCGTTCCTCGAGTACACGCTGCACCGCTTCGCCTTCCACGAGCGGCGCGGCGCCAACTACGGCAGCCGCGAGCACCTCCGCCACCACGCCCGCCGGGACTACTTCTTCTGGCGCAACTGGGAGGCGTGGGTGGGGGTCGTCCTCGTCGGGGCTGCGCTGGTCCTGCCCGGCTGGCTGTTGGCCGGCCCGGTGGGCGGGGTGGCGTTCGGGATCGGCTTCGTCGTCGCCTACTTCACCTACGAGGGCATCCACGCCCTGGCCCACGTGCGCCCGCCCCGCACCCGGTACGGCCGGTGGTTTCGCAAGCACCACTTCCACCATCACTTCGCCGAGCCCCTGCGCAACCAGGGGGTGACCTCGGCGACCTGGGACCACGTCTTCGGGACCTGGTCCGACCCCGGCCAGGTCCAGGTCCCCCGCCGCATGGCGATGGTCTGGCTCCTCGACGAGGCCGGCGAGGTCCGCGAGCCCTTCCGGGCCGACTACGCCCTGCGGGGCCGGGCCACCACCGTCGACGAGGAGGCCGAGGTCCCCCGCGCCTTCGCCAACCTCGCCCCCCTCCCCGACCCCGAGCTCACCGCCGCCGGCTGACCTCGAGGCACCAGCCCCCCGAAACGGGATGCTGGTGCCTCGACCTCGACGAGCACCTACGGTGGCGCCATGGTGCTGCTGGCCTTCGTGGTCGCCATCGGGATCGTGGCCCTGGTCGGGGCCCTCTACCAGGCCCACCTCCGCCGCCACCCGCCCCACGACCTCCGGGGCCTGGACCCCGAGGGCCTCCCCGGCGAGGCGAGCATCCGCTCCGGCGAACTCGGCGACGCCACCGCCTCCTACCTGAAGGACGGCCTCCCCCCGCCCCTCTGACCGCCTCCGTACTGGAGGAAAGAAGGACCGGATCCCGGACCCCATCCCCTCAAACTCGAACCGCCTGCGGCCCGCTCAGCTCCGTCAGCTCGGAAGGGGTCCGACCAGGCCCGGCCAGCGCCGAGGACGGTCAACGACGGCGACGCCGGCCGTCCTGAGCGCAGCGAAGGGCGGCAGAGGTAACGGAAGCCGGCGGTGCCGAGCTCTGCTCGGCACCGCGAGTGTCATGGCCCGAGCTCTTCGATGATGAGCTCGTCGGTGGGTTCGGGGCGGCCGGAGCCGGGGAAGCGGTCGACCTCGCGGAGGTCGGGGAAGCCGTACCACCAGCCCACGGCGATGCCGATGGTGGCCATGCCGCCGAGCACGATGGCCGAGGCCGGACCGAGGAGCTGGCCGGCCACGCCCGACTCGAAGGCGCCCAGCTCGTTGGAGCCGCCGATGAACACGTTCTCGACGGCGAGCACCCGCCCCCGCATCTCGGTGGGCACGATCAGGGGCACGAGGGTGGCCCGGATGAAGACGCTGATGGCATCGGCCCCCGAGAGCATGAGCATGGCGACGAAGGCCACGGCGTAGTTGGTCGTGGCCCCGAGGACGATGGTGGCGGCCCCGAACAGGCCGACGACGAGCAGCAGGGTGCGGCCCACCCGTCGCACGACCGGCCAGCGGGTGAGGGTCAGGGTGACGGCGGCGGCGCCGATGCCGCCGGCGGCCCGCAGCCAGCCGATGCCCACGGCGCCCACGCCGAGCCGTTCCTCGGCCAGGGCGGGCAGGAGGGCCACGGCGCCGCCGAAGAGCACGGCGAAGAGGTCGAGGGAGATGGCGCCGTAGAGCACCGGCGTCCGGCGGATGAAGCGCAGCCCCTCCACGGCGTGGGCCAGGCCGGGCCGCTCCTCCAGATCGTCGACCACCTCGTGGGCCGGCGTCTCCCGCAGGCGGATGAAGGGGTAGGCCAGGGCGCTCAGCAGGTGGAGGCCGGTCACGGCGAGGAAGGGCGCCACGGGGTCGACGGCGAAGAGCGAGCCGCCGATGACCGGCCCCACGATGATCGCCGCCTGCCAGGTGGCGGCGTGGCGGGCCACCAGCCAGGGCAGCTCGTCGGGCGGGAGCACGTCAGCGGGCAGGGCCCGAGTGGCCGGCGAGGTGAAGGCGCCGGCGATCCCGCTGAGCACGACGAGGGCGAAGACCGGTCCCGCCGCCGTCGGGTCGGCAGCGACATAGGCGGCCACGGCCAGGCCGACGGCGGCCTCGGCCAGCGCCCCCACGCCCGAGACCACCCGCCGGTCCACCCGGTCGGCCACGGCACCGGCCACGAGGACCAGTAGCAGCACGGGGAGGAACTCGGCCAGCCCGATCAGGCCGAGGTCCAGCTCGCGGCCGGTCAGGTCGAAGACCAGTAGCCCCAGCGAGGTCAGCCAGGCCACGTGCGCCGTGGTCCGGAAGAAGGTCGAGGCGATGATCCCCCCGACCGACGGCGTCCAGCGCCCCCCCGCCCGCTCGCTCATGGCCCCCCCGCCCCGACCGGGCGGGACGTGGTCACGCCCACCCCGAAACTGCGTGAGTTGGTCACGCTGAGGCGGACCAACTCACGCCCGAAGCGGATCGTCGTCACGCGAAGCGGGCCTCGGCGGCCTCGAGGGCGGCGGCCGCCTCCTCGTAGGCGGCCATCGCCTCGGCCGCCTCGGCCTTGGCCCGGTCGTGGCGCCGGGCCACGTCGGCCACCTCCTCGGGGCGGTCGTAGAGGTCGGGGTCGGCCAGCCGGGCCTCGAGCTCGGCGACCGCCGTCTCGGCCTTCTCCCAGCGCTTCTCGGCCTTTCGGGCCGCCTCCTTCAGGGGCCTGGTCGCCCCCGCCCGCTCCTGGCGGCGCTGGGCGGCGGTGCGGCGCTCGGTGGCCTTGGCCCCGCCGTGGGTGCCGGTGCGCGGGGCCGAGCGGATCGGCCCGGTGTCGAGGCGGGGCGAGATGACGTCCTCGTCCACCCCGTCGTGCCAGCGGGCGGTGCCGCCCCGGACCTCGATGAGCGAGGTGGCCACCGACCGGATCAGGTGGCGGTCGTGGGTCACGAGCAGGACGGTGCCCTCATAGGCGCGCAGGGCGTCCTCGAGGATGTCGCAGCTGGGCAGGTCGAGGTGGTTGGTGGGCTCGTCGAGCACCAGCAGGTTGTGGGGCTCGACCATGATCTTGCCCAGGGCCAGGCGGGTGCGCTCGCCGCCGGAGAGGTCGGCCACCCGCCGGTCGGCGGCGTCGCCCGAGAAGCCGAAGGACCCCAGCAGCGTGCGCCGGTTGCGCCCGGCTGCCTCGGGCACGCTGGCCGAGAACTCCTCGACCACCCGCTTCTGGCCGTCGAGGGCGTCGGCCTGGTGCTGCTCGAAGCTGGCGATCTCCAGGTTCGAGCCGAGGGTGACCGTCCCCGCCGTGGGTGCCAGCTCACCCAGCAGCAGCTTGAGCAGCGTCGTCTTGCCCGCCCCGTTGGGCCCGACCAGGCCGATCCGCATCCCCCGCTCGATGACCAGGTCCACGCCGCGCAGCACCGGGGGCTCGCCGTCGTAGCCCACCGACACGCCTCGCACCTCGGCGACCACCCGGGAGGACCGGGGCGGCGGCGGGAAGGCGAAGCGGGCCTTCAGCTCGGCCTCGGCCGGGACCTGGATGCGGTCGATCTTCTCCAGCGCCTTGACCCGGCTCTGGACCTGCCGGGCCTTGGTGGCCTTGTAGCGGAAGCGCTCGATGAAGGCCTCGGTGCGGGCCAGGTCCTTGGCCTGGCGGGCGGCGGCGGCCTCGAGGCGGGCCAGGTTGGCCTCGCGCTCGGCCACGAACTCGGCGAAGCCCCCGACGTACTCGGTGGCGCTCCCCGGGGTGAGCTCGATGACCCGGTTGGCCACCCCGTCGATGAAGTCCCGGTCGTGGCTGACGAAGAGCACCGCCCCCCGGTAGTCGGCCAGGTACTGCTCCAGCCAGGCCACCGAGTCGACGTCGAGGTGGTTGGTGGGCTCGTCGAGGAGGAGCACGTCGGGGTCGCTCAGCAGCAGTCGGGCCAGCAGCACCCGCATGCGCCAGCCGCCGGACAGCTCGCCGACGGGCCGGTGCGAGTCCTCGGCGGTGAAGCCGAGGCCGCCCAGCACCCGCTCGGCCTCGGCCTGCAGGGCGTAGCCCCCGAGGGCCTCGAAGCGGGACTGCACCTCGCCGTACTCGGCCAGCACGTCCTGGTCACCGGCGGTGAGCCGGGCCTCGAGGGCCTCGAGCTCGCGGTGGAGGTCGGCGACGGGGCCGGCGCCGTCCAGGGTCTCGTCGAGGACGGTGCCGGTGCCGGCCACCGGGCGGTCCTGGGGCAGGTAGCCGACCCGCAGCCCGGCCGAGGCGTGCACCTCCCCCTCGTCGGGGAGCTGGTCGCCGGCGACGATCTCGAGCAGGGTGGTCTTGCCCACGCCGTTGGCGCCCACGAGCGCGGTGCGGCGCCCGTCGCCGAGGGCGAAGGTGACGTCCCGGAACAGGGTCCGGGTGCCGTGAGCCTTGGTCAGGCCGGACACCGTGAGCACGGCGGGCCACCCTACGGGCGCCCGGCGGGGCGCCGACCGACGGTTTGCGATGATGGGCCGGTGGCCGACGACGTGGTGCAGGCGTGGGAGGACTTCTGCCGGCGGTTGGGGGCGCTGGGGGCGACCCTGCCCGAGGACCCGGCCGAGCGGGCGGCGGGGGTCCGTCACCTGGCCCGCCAGGCCGTCATGGCCCTCCAGGGCCACCTCGAGCACGGCGACGCCCGCCACCCGAGCCTGCACCGCTACGAGGAGCCGTGGGTGCAGTGGGGCGGACCCAACCCCGACAACGTCTACCTGCGGGCCGCCGTCGACCCGGCGGCGACCTACCGGCTGACCGCGGAGGTCACCGGGGTGCGGGAGCTGATCGTCTCGTTGGTCGAGGGCGACATGCACCTCGGCGCCTTCGGCGTCTGGTCCGAACACACCCTGGCCGACCTCGAGGTCGGCCCCGACGGCCGCCTCGAGGTCTGGATCGGCCCCGACGAGCACGAGGGCAACTGGGTGGCCACCGACCCGGCCGCCACCCAGCTCTTGATCCGCCAGTACCAGGTCGACTGGGAGGCCGACGCCGTCGCCCGCTTCCGGCTGGAGCGCCTCGACACCCGGGGCGAGCCCGTGCCCGGTCCGACCGACGCCGGGGTGGCCGCCGCCCTCGGCCGGGCCGCGGTCTGGACCGAGGCCTCGGCCACCTTCTGGGCCGACTACGTCGACGCCGCCCGCCAGGCCATGACCCCCAACGCCTTCGGCCCCCCGAACACCCCGCCCGGCGGCGCCCCCAACATCGCCTACGGCGGCGGCTGGTGGTCCCTCGGCCCCGACGAGGCTTTGGTCATCGCCCATGACGTCCCCGACGCCGACTACTGGGGCTGGACCCTGCACCACCGGTACCGGATGGACTCGGGCGACTTCGCCGGTCGGGCCACGAGCCGCAACGCCGCCCAGCTCCACCTCGGTGGCGACGACCGGGTCCACCTCGTGCTGGCCCACGCCGATCCCGGGGTGGCCAACTGGATCGACACGGAGGGCCGGCCCGAGGGCCTGCTCGTCTACCGCTACGTCGGCACCCGCACCCGGCCTGTCCCCGAGGGGACCGTGGTCCCCCTCGCCGAGGTCGCCGCCGCCCTGCCCGCCGACCACCCCGCCGTCGGCCCCGACGAGCGGCGGGAGGAGCTGGCCGCCCGTCGGGCCGCCGTCCTGGGCCGGTACGCCTGATGACCTGGACCCCGCCGACCCGCCCGGTGTGGGCCGAGCGCCTGATCGCCCACGGTGACGCCGTCGGCGGTGCCGAGCACCTCGTCGGCCTCGACCCCGAGGAGCTGGTCGCCACCGCCGTGACCTCCAGCGGCCTCGACGACTTCGGGGCCCCGACCTGGCGTCCCAACTACGACGTCCTGCTCCCGGCCCTGAACGACGAGAGCGACCTGCACCTCTTGGGCCGCCTCGTCGCCCGCACCGAGATCCTCCGTTCGCTGCGCAATCGCCTCGAGCTGACCGCGGCCTGGGCGGCCGACCCCGCGATCCTCGAGCGGCCGGTCGAGGCCCCGGTGGTGGTGATCGGCATGGCCCGGTCGGGCACCTCGATCCTCCACGAGTTGCTGTGGTGCGACCCCGCTCACCGGGCGCCGCTCACCTGGGAGCTGCTGCAACCCGCCCGGGGCCCGGGCGCGGCCGAGGTGGTGGGCGACGCCACCCACCAGTTCTGGCACGACCTGCAGCCCGAGTACGAGGCCATGCACCACAACGCCGGCGACCTGCCCAACGAGTGCATCTTCGCCACCATGAACGAGTTCCTGTCCGACCACTGGGGCGGGGTCCACGAGGTGCCCAGCTACTCGATGCACCTGGCCCTGGCCGACCACACCGACGCCTACCGCTACCACCGGCGGATCCTCCAGACGCTCACCACCCGCGAGGAGGGAGAGCGGTGGCTGCTGAAGGCCCCCAGCCACCTGGCCACCCTCGACGCCCTCTTCGCCGTCTACCCCGATGCCCGCATCGTCCACATCCATCGCGACCCGTTGCGCACGGTGCCCAGCACCCTCAGCCTGATGGCCACGCTGAAGTGGATGCGCTGCCGCCACACCGACCCGGTGGCGGTGGCCCCCCTGTTGGCGGCGGGCTTCGCCGGGATGCTCGACGGGGTGGTGGCGGGCCGGGCCGACGGCCGCCTGCCCGACGACCAGTTCGCCGACCTGCGCTACGCCGACCTGCTGGCCGACCCCCTGGGCGCCATCGCCGGGGTCTACGACCGGTTCGGCTGGGACCTCAGCGACGAGGCCCGTGCCGCCATGACCGCCCATCTCGCCGCCCGCCCCCAGGACAAGCACGGCACCCACCGCTACGCCCTCGAGGACTTCGGCCTCGACCCCGCCGAGCAGCGCCCCCGCTTCGCCGCCTACCAGTCCCGCTTCCAGGTCCCGGACGAGGACTGAGCCTGCCGTACTCAACTGCCGTGGGACGGCGGTGGCAGGTTGTCCTCGTCGATGGGGTCGGGGACGGGGCGGTCGGGGAGGGGCTCGTAGACCGTCATCACGTAGCGGTTGGCCTTCTTCCCCGGGTTGGCGTAGGCGTGGGGGAGGTCGGCGTCGAACTGGATGGTGTCGCCCTTGGCCAGCCGGTGCTCCTCGTCACCCACGATCACGGCCAGCTCGCCCTCCAGCACCGAGAGCATCTCGAAGGCGCCGTCGGGGTGGGGGTCGCCGGTGAAGGACTCGCCGGGGGCGAGGGTCCAGTCCCACAGTTCGACCACGTCGGGCGGGTCGGTGCCCATGAGGAACAGGCCCCGGCCGCCCTCGTCGCTCGACCACAGGGCCGGGGTGGCGTCGGCCCGCTTGATGCGCACCCGGGGGCCGGCGGCGGGCTCGATGAGAGTGGCCACCCCGACGCCGAGGGCGTCGGCCAGGCGGCAGAGGGTGGCGATGTTGGGGTTGGCCCGGGACCGCTCGACGGCGATCACCGTGCCCTTGGCCACCGCGGCCCGGTCGGCCAGGGCCTCGAGGGTCATGTTGCGACGGAGCCGCAGCCGGCGCACGTTGGTGCCGAGGTCGGCGGCGAGCTGGTCGGGGTCCTGCACGGCGTCCTCCCGGGTCCGGTGCAGGTCATCTTACTCAGTTGTCCATTCTGATGAACCCAGGTACCGTTCACTCAGCTGCACCAAACAGTGCAGTTTCCTGACCGGAGCGCCCGGCCGGGAGCGGAGGACACGGAGGAGCACGGTGGGCCTGCTGTTGGCACTGGGGGCGGGGATCTCGTTCGGGGCGGCCGACTTCGTCGGGGGGCTCGCCGCCAAGCGGGCCCACGCCGCCACCGTCACCGTGCTCTCCCAGCTGGTCGGCTTCGCCGTGCTGCTGGTCCTGCTGCCCTTCCTGCCCGGCTCGCCGTCGCTTCCTGCCCTGGGGATCGGGGCCTTGGCCGGCATCGCCGGCAGCCTCGGCCTGGCCCTCTACCTGAAGGCCCTGGCCGCCGGACCGATGGGCGTCGTGGCCCCCATCACCTCGGTGGCCGGCGTCGCCACGCCCCTCGTCGTCGGCCTCGCCGCCGGCGAGCAACTCTCGGCAGTGGCGACCGGCGGCTTGATCGTCGGCGTGCTGGCCATCGGCGTCGTCGCCGGCGGCGGGGGCCGGACCCGGGCGTCGGCGACCGGCGGGCCGCTGCTCGCCCTCGGCGCCGGCCTCCTGGTCGGCTGGTTCCTCGTCCTGCTGGACCTCACCCCCGACGGCTCGGGTCTCTGGCCGCTGGTGGGCGCCCGCCTGGCCTCCCTCACCCTGTTCGGCACCTGGGCCCTCCTCACCCGGGCCGAGCTGCCGCCCCGGGCCGACCTGCGCCTCATCGCCACCTCCGGCGCCCTCGACATGGTCGCCAACATCGCCTTCCTGCTGGCCGCCCGCTCGGCGCCGCTGACCATCGCCTCGCTGCTGGCCTCGCTGTCGCCGGTGGTGATCGCCCTGCTGGCCCGTCAGGTCCTGCGCGAGCGCCTGCACCGTCACCAGGTGGCCGCCGTCGCCCTCTGTCTCCTGGCCGTCGCCACCGTCACCACGGGCTGAGTCCCTCGTCGCCGCTTTCGCGGCTCCTGCTGGCTACGCCGGCTTCCGGCGACCCGGGGTGCGGGCCTCACCGCCTGGCGGCTCCGCCGCGTCGGTGACGGCTGGACCGCTCGACCGTGCCTCCATCAGGCCGGGTCGGCGCCCTCGGCCTCGAGGTCGGCCTTGGTGGAGGGGCCGGGGATCATGGGCTCGTGGGTCCGGGCCAGACCACGAGTGACCCAGCCCCGCTCCTCGGCCCAGACGAGCATCGGCGGCAGCACGACGAGGGCGCTGAGCAGCGCCACCGTGACGTTCATGGCCACGATGCGTCCGAAGTCCCGCAGCAGGGGGAGTGAGGAGAACGACAGCACGGCGACGCCGGCGATGCCGGTCAGGGCCGACACGATGAAGGCCCGACCGGTTCGGGCCCCGGCGACGTCGGCCGCCTCGCGGACGGGCAGGCCCCGATGGCGCTCCTCGACGAAACGGAGGAGGATCAGCGAGGTGAACTCCGTGCACACGGCGATCACCAACGGGCCCCCGACCGCGGTCATCGGGCTGAGCTTGAGGTCGAACAGGTAGGCGACCAGCGAGGCCGAGCCGACGGCGATGAGCACGGGGACGAGCGACAGCAGCGACCGGATCACCGACTTCAGCCGGACGGCGAGGAAGAGGCCGACGAAGAGGATGGCCAGGTAGGTCAACTCGACCCGGTTGGCCTCGAGGTTGTCGACCAGGCCCACGCCGACGACGGCGAGGCCCGAGGGGGTGGCGGTGACCCCCGGCGGTGGCTCGGTGGTGTCCTGGATCTCCCGGACGACGTCGGCCCGTTGCTGGAGGTCGCCCGCCGCCGTGCGGAAGACCAGGTTGGCGGCGGTCCCGCCCTCCGCGATGGTGGCCACCTTGATGTCGGGCGGCGCCGCCTCGTAGGTGTCGGCCACCTCGGCGCCGGTGGGGGTGATGTCACTGGCACCGGGGACCTCGAGGAGGCCGCTCACCACCGCCACCATGCTCGACGCCGTCAGCAGGTCCTGGGGGTACTCCTGCAACTGGGTGGTGGTGAAGTCATTGGCGAAGGCGACGAACTCGTCGCTGAACACGTCGTCGGCGGTGAAGTAGACGCCGAGCTCGCTCGAGCTGTTCACCTCCTCCTCGACCTCGCGGATGTCGAGGATGGTTCCCGACTCCTGGTTGACCCACTGGACGGGGTCGGTCTGCAGTTCGAGGTCGTCCTCGACGGCCAGGCCCCCGAAGAAGATGGCTGCGCTCAGGAAGGTCAGCGGGATGGCGGTCTTCACCGGGAGGCTGCCGAGCTTGACCACGAACCGACCCAGGGCCCCCTCACGGAAGTCGGAGCCGGTGGTCGGGGATCGGAACTCCCGGGCGCCGAGGGCCGCGAGGGGCAGGACGATCGAACAGAAGCAGATGACCACGATGCCCACGGCGAGGAGCAGGCCGAAGTCGCGGATCATGGGCACCTTCGCGAAGCGCAGGGCCAGGAAGGCGAAGACGGCGTCGAAGGTCACGACCAGGAGGGCCGGCCCCAGGCTACGGGCGGTCTCCTGGATGGGGTGGTCGGAGCGGTCGATGACGACCTCCTCCTCGACCCGGGAGTGCATCTGGATCGCATAGTCGATGCCCACGCCGAGCAGGACGGGCAGGCCGGCGATGGTCACGATCGTGAGGGGGATGCCGAGGTAGCCCGCCAGCCCGAAGGCCCAGGTGACGCCGACGAGGATGACCCCGAGGGGCAGGAGCCGCCATCGGACGTCGAAGAGCAGCACCAGGATCAGGACCATCATGGCCACTGCCAGCCCACCCAGGGTCAACATCCCGCCCCGTAGGTAGTCGTTGATGTCCCGCAGGAGCACGGGTGCGCCGGTGGTCACGACCGAGGCGTCCTGGAACTCGAGGTCGGCGGTGGCCTCTTCGACCAGGGCGGCGTCGGCGCCCTCTTCCTCGAGGGACAGGTTGCCCTGGAGGCGCACGATGATCTGGGCGTGGCGGGTGTCGGGGAAGAAGGGCCGCAGCGAGACCCGGATCTCCCCTTGGTTGTCGAACAGCAGGAAGTCCACCCACTCGGGGTTGTCGAGGGTGCGCTCGTCCTCGGGGACGGCGGCCAGCCGGGCCAGGGTCTCCTGGGCATCGGCGAAGCGGGCCTCGGCCTCGGGTGATCCGGGCTCCTCGGCCTCCAGCCCCCGCTGCAGGGCCGCCCCCGCGATGCTCTCGGTCGGGTCGCCGGTCGGGCTCTCCACGAGGGCGGCGTCGAACTCCAGGGCGATCAGGGGGGTGATGATCGAGTGGAACCGGTCGGTGGCGGCGAGCGTGTCGTACACCTCCTCGAACTGGGCCTGGCCGGCCTCGTCGAAGAGCTCGGTGACGGTGTGGCCCTCGGCCATGGAGATCACGGTGAGCATGGCCTGGCCGCCGAACAGCTCCTGGTAGTCGACGTTGTCGATGGCGACCTGATCGGTCTCGTTCAGGTAGCTGTCCTGGCCGGTGGCGAACTCCAGCTTCGTGATGCCGTAGCCCAGGGCGAGGGTGAGGATGAGGCCCACCAGTGAGACGATCCCGGCGTGCTTGCCCAGCACGACCGCCAACCGGGACCAGAACCGCTGCATCCGCCCCATCGTGTACCCCCCTCCGCCGGCCCCCCTGCGGGGCCGCTGCCACCCGGGCGATCCTAGGCTCGTCCCCGCGCCCGACGAGTGACGACCGGCCTTCCCCGGTCGGCGAAGCTGGTGGGGTGACGTCCTCGGCCCCCGACCCCCATGCCGCCTTCGACCTCTCCGGAAGGGTGGCGCTGGTCACCGGCGGCAGCCGTGGGCTGGGTCGATCCATGGTGCGGGCCCTGGCCGCCGCCGGGGCCGACGTGGTCGTGGCCAGCCGAAAGCTCGACGCCTGCCGGGCCCTGGCCGACGAGGTCACGGCCACCACCGGCCGGCGGGCAGTCGCCCACGCGTGCCACGTGGGCGACTGGGCCCAGTGCGACGACCTGGCCGCCGCCGCCCTCGACGCCTACGGCCGGGTGGACGTGCTGGTCAACAACGCCGGCATGTCCCCGCTCTACGACCGGGTCGTCGACGTGACCGAGGACCTCTTCGACAAGGTCGTGGGGGTCAACCTGAAGGGGCCGTTCCGCCTGGCGGCGGTGCTGGGCACCCACATGGTCGAGGCCGGGGGCGGCTCGATCGTCAACGTCAGCAGCACCGGGGCGGTGCGCCCCTACGGCGGCATCGTGCCCTACGCCGCGGCCAAGGCCGGCCTGCACGCCATGACCATGGGCCTGGCCCACGCCTTCGGCCCGACGGTCCGGGTGAACTGCATCATGCCGGGGGCCTTCCGCACCGACGTCACCCGGTTCTGGGACGACACCATGTTCGCCGCGGCCGGCTCGTCGATCCCGGCCGGGCGGGTGGGCGAGCCCGACGAGATCGTGGGGGCCACCCTCTGGCTGGCCTCGGCCGCCAGCAGCTACGTCACCGGCGCCGTCATCCCCGTCACCGGCGGTGCGGCCTGAGATTCAGGGCTGGCGGGGGTGGGCCCGGAAGAAGGCCCAGAGGACCTCGTTGGCCGAGATGGACATCGTGGTGGCACCGACGAGGTCGCCGATGCCGGCGCTGAACTCGCTGCCGGGCCAGGTGTGCCCACCGCCGACGACGCGGTAGAGCTCCACGGTCCCGGTGGCGGGGCAGGCCCAGGCCAGCCGGTCGACGTCGTCGGCCACGGCCTCCTCGGTGACCTCGGCGGCGCACCCGTTGCGCTCGGCCCAGGCGGCAGCCGAGTCCTCGACGCCGGGGAGGGCCTCGTCGGTGGCGGCGGTGTCGACCTCGGCCAGGCTCCCGGCGCCGTCGAGGCCGGGCAGGGCCGCCGCGCCGTCACCCAGGCCACCGTCGTAGGCCACGAGGGGGTCCTCCGTGCCGTGGAAGATCACGGCGGGGACCGGCCGCACGGCGGGGCAGGGCTGCGGGTTCGCCACCCCGGCGACCGGGGCGGCGGCGGCGATCCGGTCGCTCAGGTGACAGGACAGGTAGGTGCTGAAGAAGCCGCCCATGGACAGGCCGGTGACGTACACGCGGTTGCGGTCGATGCAGAGCTCGGCCTCGGTGGTGTCCAGGAGGTCGGTGACGAAGGCCACGTCCTCCTGGCCACTCAGCGCCCACTGGTCCGGGGTGCGCCCGCTGTCGGGGGTCACCGTCACGAAGCCCTGCTCATCGCCGTAGGCGCCCAGCCCGCTGTGGGCGGCGTGGACGGCGGCTCCCTCGAGGAAGCCGTGGAAGTCGAGCACCAGGGGCAGCGGGGTGGTGCCGTCGTGGGCGGGCGGGACGTTGACGAAGTAGCCGTGCTCCACGGTGCCGGCGGTGACGGAGCGCTCGGTCTCGCCGGCGGCGACCACCGGGGTGGCACCACAGCCGGTGGAGGGGTCGGCGGGCACGTCGGCCGGCGCCACCGCCGCGGTGGTGGTCGGCCCGACCGCGGCCTGGGTGGTCGTCGGGCCTTCTGCCGACCCGGTGTCGTCGCTGCCGCGGCAGGCGGCGAGGAGCAGGACGGTGGCCAGGACGGCCCCGGCGGCGCGCACGACGGGACCCACGGCCTCAGCCCACCTGGGACATGAACTGGTTCATGTCGAAGTAGTCCCGCCAGGCGGTGATGCGACCGTCGTCGCCCACCTCGAAGGTGCCCATCAAGGGCAGGTCGATGCGGCCGCCGTCCTCCTTGAAGAAGGTGTCCACCCGCTCGGTGAGCACGGTCGTGCCGGTGGCGGCGATGGCCCGTACCTCCCACGCCGCGCCGGTGAAGGCGGCGGTGAAGCTGTCGACGAAGGCCCGGATGGCGTCGATGCCCACCACCGGGTCCAGGGGGATGTTGTGGTACACGCAGTCGTCGCTGAGGAGGTCGAGCGCCGTCGAGATCGACTCGAAGCTCGTCCACCCGTCACAGAACGTCTGCACCACCTCGACCGGGTCAGCCATGCTGCGGACCGTAGCCGCGGGCGATCATGGGGCCGTGAGCGTCGCCGCGTGGGTGGGGTGTGGGGCCGCCGCGCTGACCGGCCGATCCGACGGGCCGGGCCTGGTGCCGGCGCCGGTCGTCCTCGACGCCCTCGGGACGTTGCTCGCCGCCGCGCCCGTCGACGACCCCTGGGGCCTCCTCACCGAGCGGGCGGCCCTCCACGGCCTCGGGCGGCGGGCTCCGACCACCGCCGGCGGGGCCGGTCGTCTGTTGGCGGCGGCCGACGGCCGGCTGGCGGTCAACCTGCCCCGGCCCGACGACCACCTCGCCCTCGCCGCCTGGCTGGCCCTGGCCGCCGACCCCCCGGCCGAGGAACCGTGGGCCGTGGTGGCCGCCGCCGTGGCGGCCCGCCCGACCGCCGACCTGGTGGCTCGGGCCGCCGAGCTGGGCCTGGCGGTCGCGGCCCTCGGGGAGGAGGTGACCCCGGGCGTGGTCCGGCACCGCGTGGCGGCCGCCGCCCCCCTCGACCGGCCGCCGTTGGTCGTGGACCTGTCGGCGCTCTGGGCCGGACCGCTGTGTGCGGACCTGTTGGGCCGGGCGGGGGCCGAGGTGGTGAAGGTCGAGGCCACGACCCGGCCGGACGGGGCCCGCCGGGACGAGACCGGCTTCTTCGACCTCCTCAACGGGGGCAAGGCGTCGGTGGCCGTCGACCTCACCGAGTCGACGGGCCGGGCGGCGTTGCGGGCCCTGGTCGGCACCGCCGACGTCGTCGTCGAATCGTCCCGACCCCGGGCCCTGGCCCAGCTGGGGATCGACGCCGCCGAGGCCCTGGCGGCGCCGGACGGGCCCCGGGCGTGGGTCTCGATCACCGCCCACGGGCGGGGGCGGGCGCCGCAGCGGGTGGGCTTCGGCGACGACGCCGCCGTGGCCGGTGGCCTGGTGGTCGACGACGGCACCGGCCCGGTCTTCGTGGCCGACGCAGTGGCCGACCCCCTCACCGGGGTGGCCGCCGCCGCCGTCGTGGGCGAGGCGCTGGCCGAGGGGGGGCGGTGGCTGGTCGACGCCGCCCTGGCCGCCGTCGCCGCCTCGGTGGCCGGCCCGACCGCCGCGACGCCGGTGGCCGACCCCCCGGCGCCCCGGGGCC
>CAYTJS010000058.1:0-15687 GCA_964438115.1 uncultured Iamiaceae bacterium | reverse complement strand
ACCCGGCCCGTCTCCACGAGGGCCAGCGCATGACCCTGGTGACCGACGACCTCGGCGACGGGGTCGCCGTATGGGCCTTCGCCCCGGTGCCGGCGTGACCGTCCCGGTCGAGATCGCCGGGGTCGGCCTCCACCCCTTCGGCCGCTTCGAGGACCGCGGCCTGGTCGACCTCGGCATCACCGCCGTGCGGGCGGCCATGGCCGAGGCCGGCATCGGCCCCGGCGGCTTCCAGGCCGCCTACTGCGGCACGGCCTACGGCGGCGTCGCCACCGGGCACCGGGTGCTGGGCGCCCTCGCCCTGACGGGCACGCCCATCGTCGACGTCGAGGCGGGCTGCGCCAGCGGCGGCGCCGCCCTCCAGCTCGGGGCCGAGGCCATCGCCGCCGGCCGCCACGACTCCGTCCTCGTGTTCGGGGTCGAGAAGATGCCCAAGGGGATCATCCGCTCGTCGTTCTTCGCCCCCTGGCAGGAGCAGGCCGGGTTCTCCCCCGCCCCCGCCTACTTCGCCCTCCGGGCCCAGCGCCTGTTGGCCGACACCGGGCTGACCAAGGACGACCTGGCCGCCGTGGTGGTGAAGAACCGGGCCCACGGCGCCGCCAACCCCGACGCCATGTGGCAGGAGCCGGTCACCGCCGAGGCGGTGCTGGGCAGCCGGGTGGTCTGCGAGCCCCTCCATCTCTGGATGCTCTGCTCGCCCAACGAGGGGGCCGCCGCCGTCGTGCTGCGCCGCGGGGACGGCGGCGGCGTCCGGGTCCGGGGCGTGAGCCTGCGCTCGCACCTGCCCGGTCACGTGCTGTCGGAGGCCACGCCGATGGCCGGCCTGGTCAACGACGACCGACCCGCAGCCACCACCCTCGCCGCCCGGGACGCCTACGACCAGGCCGGGATCGGCCCCGACGAGATCGATGTGGTCGAGTGCCAGGACACCGATGCCGCCCGGGAGCTGCTCTCGTGGCAGGAGCTGGGCCTCTGCCCCCCCGGCGGCCAGCGCAAGCTACTGCACGGGGAGCGGGCCCCCACCCTCAACCCCTCCGGCGGCCTGCTGTCCAAGGGCGAGCCCCTGGGCGCGTCCGCCCTGGGCCAGGTGGTCGAGCTGGTCCACCAGCTGCGGGGCACCGCCGGTCCCCGCCAGGTCGACGGCGCCCGCACCGCCCTGGCCCACGTCGTCGGCCGCGGCGCCAACGCCTGCGTCACCGTCCTGTCCGCCTGACCCGACCCCGATCCGCTTCGGCCCGCCGGCGGACCTGTGGCAGGGTGCCGGGGTGACCTCCGTCGACCCCACTGCGCCGGCCCAGCAGCGGCAGCTGGCGGGGGTGCTGGCCGCCGCCGGGGGCGTGGTGCTGTGGGGGTGCCTGGTGCCGCTGGCCAAGGCGGCCGAGGACGTCAACGGGATCGTCCTCGGGTTCCACCGCCTGTGGATGGGCGCGGTGGCGGTGCTGATCGCGCTCTACGCCACCGGCGGGCGGCTGCGGCGCGCGACCCTGCGCACCTCGTTCCTGGGCGGGGCGCTCTTCGGACTCGACATCATCTTCTTCTTCTCGGCCATCAAGCTCACGACGGTGGCCAACGCCACCATCCTCGGGGCGCTGCAGCCGGCGCTGCTGCTCTACGTCGGAGCCCGATGGTTCGGCGAGAAGGTCATCGGGTCCCTCGTCGGCCTCACCGTGCTGGCCATCGTGGGGGCCGGCCTCGTCGCCGTCGGCTCGGCATCGGGGGGCAACGACGAATGGAGCCTGGTCGGCGACCTCTGCGCCCTGCTCGCCCTCCTGTCCTGGTCGGGGTACTTCATCGCCTCGAAGCGGGCGCGGGAGACGCTGGGCTCCCTCGAGTACCTGGCCGCCTTCCTGGTGGTGGCGTCGCTGCTCGTGCTGCCGGTGGCCCTGCTCGCCCCCGGCCCCTTCGATCCCGGCGCCGAGGGCTGGCTGGTGGTGCTGGTCGTCGCCGTGCTGAGCGGCGGCGTCGGCCACTTCCTCATGAACTGGTCCCATCCCCACATCCCGCTGTACCTGGCCAGCCTCCTGACCCTGGCGGTTCCGATCATGTCGACGTCGGTGGCCGTGCTCTTCCTCGACGAGTCGATCAACGCGGCCCAGGTGCTGGGCATGGCCGTGGTGATCGGCGCCGTGGCCGCCGTGGTCCTGCGCACCCAGCGGACCGGGCCCGACGTCGACCTGCTCGAGGCCGAGCCCCCGGCCTGACGGCCGGTCCGGCGGGCGGCCACCTACCATCGGGGCGTGGGCACGCACTTCCTGCCCGAGGGCCTCACCGACGACGACCTGGCCGCCCAGGCCCTGGCCGCCGACCCGGACCAGCCGCTGCCCGACGACGCCGTCCCGTTCCCCGTGGACGACCGCACCGACCCGGGCCTGCTGCCGGGGTGGTACATGCCGGCGCCGGTCCCGGGGCGCTCGACCCCGGGCCGCCGGGCCGTGGCCATCGCCCTCGTCGCCGCCGCCGTGGTCATCAACGCCCTCGGCTTCTGCATCACCTACGGCTCCCTGACCGCCGGCTGACCGCCGGACCACCAGGTCCGGCCGACGGCGCGACCACCAAGGAGTCCGGCGGCGAGGGGGAGCGAGCCGAAGGCGAGCCGGGGGCGCAGCCCCCAGCGAACCAGACCCAAGATCCGGCTGCCAGCACGACGACGAACCCGTTCCGGTCGCGGGATCCGACGCCCACACCCCAGATCCAGCTGCCAGAACGGGGGGTGGTGGGGGGTCAGGAGATGGCGATGACCAGGCGGTAGCCGACGTCGAGGGTGTCGCGGTCGAGGACGTCGCCGTAGCGGCGGTGCCAGTCGCCCGAGCGGAGGTCGGCGTCGAGACGGGCCAGGCCTTCGCGGTAGTGCTCGACCTCGGCCAGGGCGAAGGGCGAGATGGCGTCGCGGACCCGGTGGTCGAGGTAGAGCGACGGCCGCCGCCAGTAGGCCCCCAGGAACCCGTCGGTGCAGTCGTGGGGCACCGGCACCGGCACCACCACGTCGGCCCCCAGCAGCTCGGCGACGTGGTCGACCGGGACGTCGGTGGCCCGCAGGCGCCGGGCCAGGTCGGGCAGGTAGTCCCGCAGGAGCCAGAACTCGTCGTCGAGCACCCGGTTGTCGACGGTGAGCACCACCCGGCGCTCGACCCCGACCCGGTTGAGCTCGGCCAGGCCGGCGGCCACCCGGTCCCAGTGGTGCACCGAGAGGAGGGCCATGGCGGCGTCGAAACCGTCGTCGGGGAAGGGCAGGGCCTCGGCCACCGCTCGCACGCAGGGGGCCGACCCCTCCGGCCGCTGGGCGATCATCGCCGCCGAGGGCTCGACGGCCACCACCTCGCGGTCCTCGGGTTCGTAGGAGCCGGCCCCGGCGCCGACGTTCAGGACCCGACGGCAGTCCCCCAGGGCCTCCCGGACGCCGGCGGCGATGCGCGGGTCGGGCCGGCGCCAGCGGCGGTACCCCGCGCCGATGACGTCGTAGGTCGCCCCTTGCCCGATCATCGACGGAGAGCGTACGTCTTCGCCACTCTCCGTGCCGAAGAGGACCGGGCTAGCCGGCAGCCAGGACGGTGTCGGCCAGCCGGTGACGGTGCCAGCCACCGGACCCCAGCAGCAGGTCGTCCTGCTTGGCCCGCCGGTAGAAGAGGTGGGCGTCGCAGTCCCAGGTGAAGCCCACCCCGCCGTGGACCTGGATCGACTCGGCGCACACCTCGTTGGCCGCCTCGGTGGCGAAGCCCTTGGCCATGGCCACCGCCTCGGCCCGGGTGGGCTCCTCGGCGTCGGAGGCCCAGGCCGCGTAGTGCGTGCCCACCCGGGTCAGCTCGATGGCGTGGAGCATGTCCACCACCTTGTGCTTGATCACCTGGAAGGTGGCGATGGGCCGGTCGAACTGGACCCGCACCTTGGCGTACTCCACCGCCAGGTGGTGGGCCTGCTCCATCACCCCGAGCAGGTCGCAGCACAGGGCGACGTTGGCGTCGTCGACGATGCGCCGCCAGGCGGCGGTGTGGTCACCGTCGTCGCCCACCCGCACGGCCTCGCGGCCGTCGAGGTCGAGGCGGGCGACCTGGCGGGTCTTGTCCCAGGTGGGGACGACCTCGCCCTGGGGGGCCTCGACGAGGAAGCTGCCCAGGCCCTCCTGGGTGCGGGCGGGCAGCAGGACCCAGTCGGCCGACGCCCCGTCGAGCACGACGGGCTTCAGCCCGTGGAGCCGCCACACGCCGCCCTTGCGCACGGCCCGGGTGCGGGTGCGGTCGACCGGGTCGCCGTGGCCCAACTCGTCCACGGCGATGGTGCCGCGGGTGGCCCCGGCGGCGAGCGAGCGGAGCTGGTCGTCGAGGCCGAGGCGGCGGGCGGCCAGGGTGGCGAAGACCGCGGAGGACAGGAACGGCCCGGGGAACGGCACCCGGCCCATCTCCTCGAGCACCACGGCGAGGTCGACCAGCCCCAGACCCAGGCCGCCCTGGGCCTCGGGCACGAGCAGGCCGGTCCAGCCCAGCTCGACCAGGTGCTCCCACACCCGCTCGGAGGTCTTGACCTCGTCGTCGAGCATGGCCCGGACGTAGGCCGACGGGCTCTCCTTGGCCAGGAACGAGCGCACGGCGCCGCGCAGGTCCTCCTGCTCGTCGGAGAACGTGAACTCCATGCCGGCGACCTCCCCCGGTCCTGACGCCCGTGTCAGGTCCGGACAGTAGTGTCCCCTCCCGTGGACTTCGCCTACACGGTCGACGACGAGGCGTTCCGCACCGAGCTGCGGGCCTGGCTCGACGAGCACCTGCCCAAGTTCCTGGCCGAGTGGAGCGACGACGACCCCCAGCCCACTGGCGACGGCGAGGACGCCGCCCTGGCCGCCCTCGTCCGCACGATGGAGCGGCGCAAGGCCTGGCAGCGCACCCTCAACGAGGGGGGCTGGGCCGCCATCAACTGGCCCACCGAGTGGGGCGGCCGCGACGCCACCGTCATGCAGTCGGTCATCTACTCCGAGGAGATGGCCCGGGCCCGCACGCCGGGGATCTACAACGCCAATGGGCTGTGGCAGATCGGGCCCATGATCATCCGCTGGGGCACCGACGAGCAGCGGCAGCGCTGGGTGCCCAACATCCTCAACGCCGACGACCACTGGTGCCAGGGGTTCAGCGAGCCCGAGGCGGGCAGCGACCTGGCCAACCTGCGCACGACCGCCGTGCGCGACGGCGACGACTACGTCCTCAACGGGCAGAAGATCTGGATCTCCACCGCCCACATCGCCCGCTGGGGGCTGTTCCTCGTCCGCACCGACCCCGACGCCCTGGCCGAGGGCCGCAAGCACGAGGGCATCACCGCCCTGATCGTCGACATGGAGGCCCCCGGCATCAAGTGTCGGCCCCTGCGCGACATCACCGGCGAGGAGATGTTCAACGAGGTCTGGTTCACCGACGCCCGGGTCCCCGTCGCCCACCGCCTGGGTGGCGAGGGCGAGGGCTGGCAGGTCGCCATGGGCACGCTGGGCCACGAGCGGGTCGGCACGGCCGGGCTGGCCATCACCATGAAGGCCGACCTCGACGCCATGGTCAACCTGGCCCGGGCCGAGAACCCCGCCGCCCTCGAGGACCCCGAGCTGCGGGACCGCATCGCCCGGGCCCACACCCAGATCGAGTTCACCCGGCTCCTCAACTACCGGGCGCTCTCCAAGATCCTGAAGGGCGAGAAGACCTGGCCCGAGGTGCCCCTGGCCAAGCTCCAGTGGAGCCACCTGGCCCAGACCCTGGCCGAGCTGGCCGTCGACCTGCTGGGGCCGGCGGGGATGCTCGAGAAGGGCGGGCCCGACGCCGTCGACGGCGGCTCGTGGACCCGACTGTTCGTCTTCCAGCGCTACACGTCGATCGGGGCGGGCACCACCGAGGTCCAGAAGAACATCCTGGCCGACCGCTCCATCCGGCTCCCCCGCAAGTGAGCGGGGCCGACTGGGACGACCCCCGGGTCGCCGCCTGGGCCGCCGCCGCCGACCACGTCGAGGTGGGGGGCGAGCGGGTCGCCCACTGGGACCTGCCCGCCACCGACGGCGAGCGCCACGAGCCCCTGCTCGTGGTCCACGGCTTCCCCACCTCGTCCTTCGACTTCGTCGACGTGGTCGACGACCTGTGCCGCCACCGGCGGGTCGTCCTCGTCGACCACGTGGGCTACGGCCTGTCGGCCAAGCCCGACCGCCGCTACACCGTGGCCGCCTACGCCGACTCGATCGCCGGCGTGGTGGCCCACCTGGGGATCGACCGCCTGGCCCTGCTCACCCACGACCTCGGCGACACCGTGGGCGGCGAGCTCCTGGCCCGACAGGGCGAGGGGACCTGGCCCGTCGAGGTCACCCGGCGGGTGGTGACCAACGGCAGCATCTACATCGACCAGGCCCAGCTCACCGACGGCCAGCAGCTCCTGCTGGCCCTGCCCGACGAGGCCGTGCCCGTCGGCCCCGGCGTCGACGGCATCGAGGCCAGCCTGGTCGCCACCCTGGCCCCGGCCAACGCCGCCACCCCCATGCGGGGCCACGCCGAGCTGGTCTGCCACGACGGCGGCGACCGGCTGCTGGCCCGCACCATCCGCTACATCGAGGAACGCCGCACCGACGAGGCCCGCTTCACCGGCGCCATCGAGGCCCACCCCGCCCCCCTCCACGTCGTGTGGGGCCGCCAGGACCCCGTGGCCGTGGCCCCCATGGCCGAGCGCCTCCTGGCCGCCCGCCCCGACGCCACCCTGACCTGGCTCGACGGCAGCGGCCACTATCCCCAGTGCGAGGACCCCGAGGCCTGGGCCGCCGCCGTGCTCGCCGGCCTCGGGTGACGAGCCGTCTCCGGCGGTGAGGTGAGGAGGCAGTGACCGCGGTGGGCCGGGTCACCCGCATCGACCGGGGCCGGGCCCTCGTCGGGGTGGGCGACGAGCAGCACTCGGTGGTCGACACCGGCGACCCCGTCCTGGCCGTGGGCGACGAGGTCCGCATCGAGGGCGAGCGCCTCGTCGAGCTCCTCCCCCGCCGCTCGGCCCTGACCCGCCTGGGCCACGAGGGCGACGCCCAGCTCGTGGCCGCCAACGTCGACGTGGTCCTCGTGGTCGCCGGGCTGGACCGGCCGGTGAAGGCGGGCCGCCTGCTGCGGGCCACCACCCAGGCCTGGGACGCCGGCGCCACCCCGGTCGTGGTCCTGACCAAGGCCGACCTGGCCGACCCCGAGCCGGTGCTGGCCGAACTGGCCCGCGCCGTGGTCGGCGTCGACGCCCTGGCCGTGAGCGCCGTCACCGGCGCCGGGATGGCCGAGCTGGCCGACCGACTCGGCCGGCACACGGCCGTGCTGCTGGGCGAGTCAGGGGCGGGCAAGTCCAGCCTGATCAACGCCCTCACCACAGCCCACGAGAAGGTGGGCGAGGTCCGGGAGGGCGATCACAAGGGTCGCCACACCACGACCTGGCGCCAGCTCGTGCCCCTCCCGGGTGGCGGCGCGGTGATCGACACGCCCGGCGTGCGCTCCCTCGGCCTGTGGACCGACGCCGAGACCGTCGAGGCCGCGTTCACCGACATCGCCGAACTGGCCGAGGGGTGCCGCTTCCGCGACTGTGCCCACGATGCCGAGCCGGGTTGCGCGGTGCGGGCCGCCGTCGAGGACGGCGTCCTGGCCGAGGCCCGCTTCGACCAGTACCACGCCCTCCGGGCCGAGGCGGCCGCCTTGGAGCGGCGCACCGACCCCACGGCGGCCAAACGCGAGGGACGGCGCATGGGGGCGATGCTGCGCGAGGTCCGGGAGGAGCAGCGCCGCAAGGGCCGGGACCCGGGGGGCGCCCAGCAGTGAGGGCCGGGCTCCTGACCCCGATCGTGACGCTCAACCCGAGGGCGCACGGGCCGTGGGAGGTCGGGGCCGGCATCGACGAGCTGGTGGCGGTGGCCCAGGCGGCCGACCGGCTCGGTTACCACCACCTGACCTGCTCGGAGCACGTGGCCGTGCCGGTGACCGAGGCCGACCGCCGCGGCACCCGCTACTGGGACCCGCTGGCCACCCTCGGCCACCTCGCCGCCCACACCCGCCGGATCCTCCTGGCCACCCACGTCCTGGTGCTCGGCTACCACCACCCCCTCGAGATCGCCAAGCGCTACGGCACCCTCGACGTCGTGTCGGGCGGGCGCCTGGTGCTCGGGGTCGGGGTGGGCAGCCTGGAGGAGGAGTTCGCCCTCCTCGACGCCCCGTTCGCCGACCGGGGCGAGCGGGCCGACGACGCCCTCCGGGCCCTGCGGGCCTGCCTGGGGCGGACCGAGCCGCGCTACCTCGGTCCCCACCACCGGATCGAGGGGTTCGTCGTCGATCCGCCCTCCACCCGCACCGACGTGCCCCTGTGGGTCGGGGGCCGCACCGCCCGCTCGCTGCGGCGGGCCGTGGCCCTGGGCGACGGGTGGGCCCCCTTCGGCGTGAGCCCGACCGAGGCCGGGACCTGGCTCGCCCGGGCGGCCACGACCGAGACGTGGGCCGACCGGCCGCGCCCACTGGAGGTGGTGCTGTTCCCCGGCGCGGCCCTCGACCCCGTCGACGACCCGGCGGGCACCGACGAGCACCTGGCCGCCCTGGCCGCCGCCGGCGCCACGGTCGCCAACCTGCGCTTCCGTTCCCGCTCGCTGGCCCACTGGCTGGAGCAGGCCGCCGCCCTGGCCGAGCGGCCGGGATTCACCCCGGTGGGCTGAGCCGGGTCCCCGCCCCGGCGGGCGGACGGACCGTCGGGCCGGCCAGGAAGGCGGTCACCGCATCGACCACCGCGGCGTGGGCTGGGTCGTCATCGTCCAGGTAGCTCCCGTGGTCGCCGCCGATCACCGTGAGCAGGGAGGCGTCGACCCCCAGGCCGCCGAGCGTTCGGCGGGCGGTGACGCTGCCCCGGTAGGGGACCACGTCGTCGCGGTCGCCGTGGACCAGCAGCACCGGCGCCGTCCCGCCGCCGTACGCCCCGGGGAAGTTGGCCAGGCGCCCGGCCACCGCCACCACGACGTCGGGCCGGGCGTCGAGGCAGCAGTCGTGGTGGGCGGTGGCCAGCACCGTCATGGCCCCGAGGCTGTGGCCGGCCAGGGCGACCCGGTCGGGGTCGACGTCGTAGCGGTCCGGGTCGCCCAGCACGGCGTCGAGCACGGCGCCCACCCGGTCGGGCTGGTCGGGCAGGGAAAGCAGGGCCCGACCGTCGGCGTGGTCCACGCTGCCGGGCAGCGCCGGGGCGACGACGACGTGTCCGGCCGCCGCCACCTCGCCCAGCAGGTCCTCGTAGTACTCGGGCGGGGCGCCGGCACCGTGCACGAAGACCACGAGGGGCCAGGGGCCGGGCGCCTCGGGCCGCAGCACCAGGCTGCGCAGGCCGGCCACGGGCGCTTCGTCGACGGTGACGACGAAGGGGGGCCCGAGCAGCGTCGTCGACGGGGGCAACGCCTCCGCCCCGGCCGCCGGGACCGGGGCGTCCTCGGCGCCGCACCCGGCCAGCAGGACGACGCCGACGAGCAGCAGGGCCGCCCACCGGGTCGGGGCCGGCGTCACCCCAGGCGCTCGATCACCGTGGCGTTGGCCTGGCCGCCGCCCTCGCACATGGTCTGGAAGCCATAGCGACCGCTGGTGGCCTCGAGGTCGTTCAAGAGCGTCGTCATGAGGCGCACGCCACTGGCCCCCAGGGGGTGGCCGATGGCGATGGCGCCACCGCGCGGGTTGTAGCGCTCCATGTCGGGCTCGAAGGCCCGGGCCCACATCAGGGCGATGGCGGCGAAGGCCTCGTTGCACTCGATCGAGTCGAACTGGTCGACGGTCATCTGCGACCGCTCGAGCAGCTTGTGGGTGGCCGGCACCGGGGCCGACAGCACCAGCCACGGGTCCTCGGCGGCCACGGCGAAGTGGCGGATGGCCGCCCGGTACGGCAGGCCCAGGGCGTCGGCCACCGACCGCTCGGCGATGAGCATGGCGGCCGCCCCGTCGGAGGTCTGCGAGGCGTTGCCGGCGGTGATGTCGGGGGCCAGGGACGGGTCCCACGACGCGGCGCTGGGCAGGGCGCCGAGGGTCTCGAGGGTCGACTCGGGGCGGATGCCCTGGTCCCGCTCGAGCAGCTCGCCGGTCTCACGGCCCTCGTCGTCCTTCAGGGGGACGGGCACCACCTCGCGGGCGAAGTGGCCGTTGTCCCAGTTCTCCTGGGCCCGGCGGTGGGACTCGACCGCGTAGGCGTCCATGTCCTCGCGGGTGATGCCGTAGCGCTCGGCCAGGATCTGGCTGACCTCGAACTGGGTCGGGTGGAAGCGCCCGCCCACCGCGTCGATCCACTGGGCGGAGAAGGGCCCCTCGCCGCCGCCGGCGTTGGACCCCATCGGCGAGCGGGTCATGGACTCGACGCCGCAGGCGATCCCGAGGTCGTAGGCACCGGCGATCACCCCCTGGGCGACGAAGTGGACGGCCTGCTGGGACGAACCGCACTGGCGGTCCACCGACGTGGCCGGCACGTGCCAGGGCAGGCCGGCGGCGACCCAGGCGTTGCGGGCCACGTTGTTGGACTGCTCGCCGGCCTGGTTCACACAGCCGCCGACCACGTCGTCGACCCGACCGGGGTCGATCCCGGTGCGCTCCACCAGGGCCGCCAGGGTGAACCCGAGGAGGTCGGTCGGGTGCCAGGTGGACAGCGCCCCCTTCCGCTTGCCGATGGGCGTGCGGACCGTGTCCACGATGACGGCTTCACGAGGGGCCATGGTGCGACGCTACTCATTCGCTCGGCCCCGACCTGACGTAGGCGTCAGGTAGGGTCCGCGGCCGTGTCCCGGGCTTCGGTGCCGCCGCCGACCGACGTGACCGGTCGCCCGGTGGCCCTGCGCGACCTCGACCTCACCGGGTTCTTCCACCCCCGGTCGGTGGCCCTGGTCGGGGCCTCGGACAACCCCGGCCGACCCAACGCGGCCATGACCCGCAAGCTCCTGACCTGGGCCGACGAGCACGGGGCCGAGATCCACCTGGTCAACCCGACCCGCGACGAGGTGGCGGGCCATCCCTGCCTGGCCTCGGTGGCCGACCTGCCGGAGGGCCTCGACCTCGTCGCCATCCTGGTGGGCGACGCCGTCACCGCCTTCGAGGAGGTGGCGGCCCGGCGGCCCCGCTTCGCCGTGATCTTCTCGGCCGGCTTCGCCGAGACCGGGGCCGCCGGGGCCCGCAAGCAGGCCCACCTGGCCCGCCTGGTGGCCGAGGGCGACACCCGCCTGCTCGGCCCCAACACCAACCTCAACGCCTTCGAGTCCTTCACCGAGGGCAACCCCGGCCGGGCCGTGGCCCTCATCACCCAGAGCGGCCACCAGGGTCGGCCCATCTTCCAGGCCCAGGACCTGGGCCTGCACCTGTGCGCCTGGGCCCCGACGGGCAACGAGGTCGACCTCGAGTTCGCCGACTTCGTCCGCTGGTTCGCCGACCAGCCCGACGTCGGGGTCATCGCCGCCTACGTCGAGGGGTTCAAGGACGGCCGGACCCTGATGCTCGCCGCCGACCACGCCGCCCGCCGGGGCGTGCCGATGGTCGTGGTGAAGGTGGGCCGCACCGACGAGGGCGCCTCGATGGCGCAGTCCCACACCGGTCATCTGACCGGCAGCGACGCCGTGACCTCGGCCGTCTTCCGCCAGTTCGGGGTGACCCGGGTCGACGGCCTCGACGAGCTGCAGGACACGGCCATGCTGCTCTCGCGAGCGGCCCCGCCGGTGACCGATGGCGTGTGCATCTACGCCATCTCGGGGGGTACCGGCGCCCACCTGGCCGACCTGGCCGCCGCCGGCGGGCTGCGGCTCCCCCGCCTCACCCGGGCCACCCAGGACGCCCTCCACGAGTGGATCCCCGACTACCTGCGGGTGTCGAACCCGGTCGACAACGGCGGGGCGCCCTCGGCGGACTGGCGGGGGCGCAAGATCCTCGACGCCCTGGTGGCCGACCCCAACGTCGGGGTGCTGGTCTGCCCCATCACCGGGGCCCTGCCGTCGATGAGCCGGCCCCTGGCCGAGGACCTCGTGGCCGTGGCCGCCACCACCGACAAGCCGATCGTGGTCATCTGGGGTTCACCGGTGACCGACGACCCCGCCTACACCGACGTGCTGGTGCCCTCCGGGCTCCCGGTCTTCCGCACCTTCGGCAACTGCGTGGGCGCCATCCGGGCCTACCTCGACCATCACGCCTTCGTGGCCCGCCACCGGTCCCCCTTCGCCCGCCCCGTCCGCCGCCCGGCCGCCGCGGCCAAGGCCGTCGCCCCCCTCCTCGCCCGGGCCGACGGGCCGACGACGCTGTCCGAGCACGACTCGAAGGCCGTGGTGGCCGCCTACGGGATCCCCGTCACCGACGACCGGCTGTGCTCGTCACCGGCCGAGGCGGTGCGGGCCGCCGCCGGCATCGACGGCCCGGTGGTCATGAAGGCCTGTTCGCCCGCCCTGGCCCACAAGAGCGACCAGGGCCTGGTCGTCACCGACGTGACGTCGGCGGCCGACGTTCGCCGCACCT
This sequence comes from uncultured Iamiaceae bacterium, assembly GCA_964438115.1. Lineage (GTDB taxonomy): Bacteria > Actinomycetota > Acidimicrobiia > Acidimicrobiales > DATDAH01 > DATDAH01. The sequence continues at coordinate 3,223 of CAYTJS010000058.1, read as the reverse complement.
GGGCCGAGCTGGTCGACCGGTCCCCCGTCGACCTCGACGGGGTGCTGGTCTGCCCCACGGCCGGACCCGGCGTCGAGTGCGTGGTGGGCGTCTCGCCCGACGAGCTGTTCGGCCCGGTGGTCATGTTCGGCCTCGGCGGGGTGCTGGTCGAGGTGCTGGGCGACGTCACCTTCCGCGTGCCCCCGTTCGACCGGGCCGAGGCCCGCCGCATGGTCGGCGAGGTCCAGGGGTTCCCGCTGCTGACCGGCGCTCGCGGTCGCCCCCAGGCCGACCTGACCGCCCTGGTCGACGTGATCATGAAGGTGCAGCGCCTGGCCGTCGACCACGCCGACACCATCGCCGAGGTCGACCTCAACCCGCTGCTGGTCGGCCCCGACGGCGCCGTGGCCCTCGACGCCCTGGTGGTGACCCGGTGAGCGGCATCAAGGACCGCACGGCGATCGTCGGGATCGGCCAGACCGAGTGGGGCAAGGGCCTCGAGGACAGCGAGCTGGTGCTCGCCCTGCGGGCCATCGGCGCCGCCCTCGACGACGCCGGCATCGACCCCGGCGAGGTCGACGGCCTGTCCTCCTACACGCTCGAGACCAGCGACGAGGTCGACATCGCCCGCAACCTGGGCCTGGGCGACATCACCTGGTTCAGCCAGGTCGGCTACGGCGGCGGGGCGGGCTGCGGGGTGGTCGGCCACGCCGCCACGGCCGTGGCCACCGGCCAGGCGAACGTGGCGGTGGCGTGGCGCAGCCGCAAGCGGGGGGCCCGGGCCAGCCGCCCGTGGAGCCAGGTGGCCAACCGGGTCGGCGGCACCCATCAGTGGACCCGCCCCTTCGGCCTGCTGCGCCCCGTCGACGAGATCGCCATGCTCGCCCGCCGCTACCTCCATGACTGGGGCGGCACCCGGGAGGAGCTGGCCCAGGTGGCGGTCACCGTCCGGGCCCACGCCAACCGCAACCCGGCGGCGATGATGTACGAGAAGCCCCTCACCGTCGAGCAGTACCTCGAGGCCCGCTGGATCTCCGAGCCGCTGTGCCTGTTCGACAACTGCCTCGAGTCCGACGGCGCCGCCGCCGTGGTCATCGTCTCGGCCGAGCGGGCCCGCGACCTCGACGTGACCCCGGCCTACGTCCACGCCTTCGCCCAGTCCATCCCCCGGCAGCACCAGGTGATGACCAACTACTTCGGCGACGACCCCCTCCGCGGCCCGGCGTGGGCCTGCGCCGACCTGCTGTGGCGCCACGCCGACGTGGGCCCCGGCGACGTCGACGTGGCCCAGCTCTACGACGCCTTCTCGCCCCTCGTGCCCCTCTCCCTCGAGGGCTACGGGTTCTGCGCACGGGGCGAGGGCCTGGCCTTCTGCCAGGAAGGCGGGATCGGCGTCGACCGCGGCCGCCTCCCGGTCAACACCGCCGGGGCCGGGATGTCGGAGGCCTACGTGCACGGCTTCAACCTCGTCACCGAAGGCGTGCGCCAACTCCGCGGCACCAGCACCGCCCAGGTCGACGGGGCCCAGGTCAGCCTCGTCACCAGCGGCGAGGGCGTCCCCACCTCCGCCCTGCTCCTCACCGCCCACCCGGCCTGACCGGGCTCGTCCGGGTCGAGAGCTACGCTCGCCGCCGCTCGACACTGGAGGAGAGACCGATGAACGAGTTGCTGGGGCCCCTGGGCGGGCTGGCCGGGATCTGGGAGGGCGACGAGGGCCTGGACATCGCGTTCAGCCATGCGGCCGGCGCGGTGGCCGAGACGCCCTACCGCGAGCGGGCCGAGTTCAAGCCCTTCGGCCCCGTCGACAACGGCGACCAGCGGCTCTACGGCCTCGACTACCGCAGCGCCATGTGGAAGGACGACGAGGACGATCCGTTCCACACCGAGGTCGGCTACTGGTTGTGGGACGCCGCCGCCGGTCAGGTCATGCGCGCCTTCGTCATCCCCCGGGGCTCGGCCATCCTCGCCGGCGGCCCCGCCACCGCGGACGCCACCACCTTCACCCTGACCTCCGAGTCGGGCTCACCCACCTACGGCATGTCCACCAACCCCTACCTCGTCGAGCGGGCCAACTGCACCCACTACGAGGCCACCATCACCATCGACGGCGACACCTTCTCCTACCAGGAGGACTCCGTCCTCGCCATGACCGAACTCCCCGACCCCCTCCACCACCGCGACCGCAACACCCTCGAGGTCGTCCAACGCCTCGAACTCGCCGTCTGACCGAGGCCGGCGGGGCCCAGGCCGGTGCTACGTGCCGGTGGCGGCGTTGATGATGTCGAGGATGGTGATCGGGCCCTCGGCCGGGTCCCGCGGCGCCTTGCCCGAGCCCCGCATGCTCACGTCGACGCCGGCGGCCCGGGCCCGCAGGGCCCCCACCGTGCACTCCTCGCGCGGGCGGTGGGCGAAGGGGTCGTACTGGAAGAAGCGCATGGCGTTCTCGTGGGTGATGAGGTTGATCTCCTCGTCGGTGAGGTCACCCAGCGACTTGGCCAACTGCTCGGGCGAGTGCGGCCAGGTCGAGTCCGAGTGGGGATAGTCGCACTCCCACGTGATGCGCTCGACGCCGATGTGGTGGCGGTTCTCGAGGCCGAAGGCGTCGTCGATGAAGCAGAAGATCGTCCGGTCGAGGAACACCTGGCTGGGCAACTGGTCACCGAAGTCGACGCCGGTCCAGGCCTTGTGGTGCTGGTACACGTAGTCGGCCCGCTCGAGGAAGTACGGGATCCAGCCGATGCCGCCCTCGGAGAGGGCGAAGCGCACGTCGGGGAACTCCCGGAAGACCCGCGACCACACGAGGTCGGAGGCGGCCTGGACGAGGTTCACCGGCTGCAGGGTGATCATGACGTTGATGGGGGCGTCGGCCGCCGTCATCACCATCTGCGACGACGACCCGATGTGGAGGCACACCACCGTGCCCGTGTCCGAGCAGGCCGCCCAGAACGGGTCCCAGTGGTCGCTGTGGAAGCTGGGCCAGCCCAGCTTCTCGGGGTTCTCGGAGAAGGTGATGGCGTGGCAGCCCTTGGCCGCCACCCGACGCACCTCCTCGGCCATGACCTCCGGGTCCCAGATGGCGGGGATGGCGAGGGGGATGAACCGGCCCGGCTCGTGGCCACACCACTCGTCGATGTGCCAGTCGTTGTAGGCCCGCACCATGGCCAGGGCCACGTCCTTGTCCTCGGTGCGGGCGAAGAGCTGGCCGCAGAACTGCGGGAACGACGGGAAGCACATCGACCCGAGC
>CAYTJS010000057.1:7769-15734 GCA_964438115.1 uncultured Iamiaceae bacterium | reverse complement strand
GCTGGGGGTCCGAGAACGCCACCTGGCGCAACTTCTTCCTGACCGGGGCCGTCGAGGCGGATGGCCATGGCGTCGAGGACCTGGTCGGGGGAGAGGGCGGCGAGCAGGTCGAGCACCAGCCCCTGGGGCTGGCGCTGCACCCCCTCGCGCAGCTCGAGGGCCCCGGTCAGGAAGAAGTTGCGCCAGGTGGCGTTCTCGGACCCCCAGCCCAGCCGGTCGTAGACGCCGGCCAGGGCGGTCCGGGCACCGGCGTGGTCGGGCTGGGCGAACACGACATGGTCGAGCAGTTCGGCCGCCCACCGGAGGTCGCCGTCGGCGGCGGCCGCCTCGGCCCGGGCCACCACGGCGTCGGGCCCACCCATGGCCTCGACGTAGCGGGGGGCGGCGGCCTCGGGCGGGTGGGGCCAGAGATGGGCGGGGTTGCCGTCGAACCAGCCCAGGTAGCGCTGGTAGACGGCCTTCACGTTGTGGCTGACCGAGCCGTAGTAGCCCCGCAGGTGCCAGGCCCGCTCGAGGGCCTCGGGCAGTTCGAAGGCCTCGGCGATCTCGGGTCCGGTCAGGCCCTGGTTGAGCAGGCGCAGCGTCTCGTCGTGGAGGTAGGCGTAGAGGTCGCGCTGCTCGGCGAGGAACTGCCGGCCCCGCTCCTTGCCCCAGGTCGGCCAGTGGTGGGAGGCGAAGGTGACCTCGGCCCGGTCCGAGAACAGGTCGATGGCCTCGGTCAGGTAGCGGGCCCACTCGCGGGCGTCGCGCACGAGTGCCCCTCGCAGGGTCACCAGGTTGTGGAGGTTGTGGGTGGCGTTCTCGGCCACGCACAGGGCGCCGAAGTCGGGGAAGAAGAAGTTCATCTCGGCCGGGGCCTCGGTGCCGGGCGTGAGCTGGAACTCGACGGTCACGCCGTCGAGCACCTCGATCTGGCCCGTGTGGGTGACGTCGAGGGTGGGGGGGATGAGCGAGATGGCGCCCTGGCTCGGGGCCTGACCCAGGCCGCAGCCGACGTGGCCGGCGGGACCGGGGGGCAGGGCCCGGCCGTACATGTACATGGCCCGCCGGGACATGGCCGTGCCGGCGTAGACGTTCTCGGCCACGGCGTGGGCGAGGAACCCCTGGGGGGCGACCACCGGCACCTCACCGGCGTCGACGGCCTCCTGGGTGGTCACACCCTTCACCCCGCCGAAGTGGTCGACGTGGCTGTGGGTGTAGATGACGGCGGTCACCGGCCGGTCGCCCCGGTGCTCGCGGTAGAGGGCCAGGGCCGCCGCCGCTGTCTCGACCGAGACCAACGGGTCGATGATCACCACGCCCCGCTCGCCCTCGATCATGGTCATGTTGGACAGATCGAGGCCCCGCACCTGGTAGATGCCGGGCACCACCTCGAACAGGCCCTGGATGGCGTTCAGGCCGGACTGGCGCCAGAGGGAGGGGTGGACGGTGTCGGGGCAGTCCCCCTCGAGGAAGTCGTAGGCGTCGTTGTCCCACACCAGGTGGCCGTCCTCGGCGGTCACCACGCAGGGTTCCATGGCCCCGAGGAAGCCTCGGCGGGCGTCCTCGTGGTCCTGGGTGTCGTCGTAGGGCAGGTCGGCGGGGTCGAAGGCCATGGTCCGATGATGGCAGGCGGGTCCCCCGGTGTCGGCACCGCCCCCACCTACGATCCGGCGATGGCCGAGTCCGCCGTCACCCAGCCCGTCGCCTTGCCGACCCGCCCCACGGCGACCTGCCCACCGCCGTCCCGCTTCGCCGTGTTCGAGGAGTGTCCGCACTGCGGCGGGGCCATGGCCCCCGAGCACGCCCACTTCCGCTGCCGCGCCTGCGGCTGGCGGGACTCGTGCTGTGACTAGAAGCGCACGAGGAGGCGCTCGGGCCCGTTGACCAGGCTGCTGGGGGCCATGACGGGCGGCTCGGCCAGCGTCCACTCCGGGCGGCGGGCCAGCAGCTCCTCGAGGACGATCCGACCCTCGATCCGGGCCAGCGCGGCGCCCAGGCACAGGTGCTCGCCGAAGCCGAAGGCCAGGTTGGGGGTGGTCGGCTCGCGGAAGGCGTCGAAGCGGTCGGCGGTGGGCCCGAAGGCCGTCTCGTCCCGGTTCCCCGAGGCGTAGAGCAGCACGAGGTAGTCGCCGGCGGCCACCGGGACCTCGCCCACGGTCGTGGCGGTCACCACGGTGCGGGCGAACTGGTGGATGGGGGTGACCCAGCGCAGGGCCTCCTCGACCGCCCCCGGGACGGTCGAGGGGTCGGCAGCCAGCCGGGACCGCTGGTCGGGGTGCTCGGCCAGGGCGATGACCGTGCCCGACAGGAGGTGGCGCGTGGTCTCGTTGCCGGCGACCAGCAGGGTGATGCTGAACATCACCAGCTCCGAGGGGGTCATCGGCCGTCCCTCGACGGTGGCCCCCACCAGGGCGGACAGCAGGTCGTCGCCGGGGTCGGCCGCCTTGGCCCGGGCGTGGTCGTCGAGGTACCGGCTGAGCTCGACCATCGAGGTCAGCGCAGCGTCGGCCAGGCCCTCGCGACCGTCGGTGGCGGCGATGGCGGCGTCGGACCAGCGCAGGAAGTCGTCCTGGTCCGCGACGGGGATCCCGAGCAGTTCGGCGATGGCCAGGACCGGGAGCGGGGCGCTCAGCCCGGCGACCACGTCGACCGGCCGGTCGGTGGGCAGGGCGTCGATCAGCTCGACGGCCAGGGCCCGGATCCGCTCCTCCAGCGGGGCCACCGCCCGGGGCGTGAACCGGCGGTTGAGGACGCGCCGCCACTCGCCGTGGGTGGGCGGGTCCTGGTGGATGATCGAGCCGGGAATGGCTCGGCCCTCGGTGCGGATCGGGTCGTTGGCCAGCACGCCCCGCCCGGAGCAGAAGCGGCCCGGGTCCCGGCTGATCTCGCGGATGTCGTCGTAGCGGCTGACCACCTTCACCTGGTCGTCGACCTCGTGGACGGGGTCCTCGGCCCGCAGGCGGGCGCAGAGGGCGAAGTAGTCGTCCCGGGTGCGGAAGCCGGGATCGCGGGGGTCGAAGGAGGGCAGGCTCACGGGAGCTCCTCGTCGAGGCGGCGGGCCAGGTGGTCGAGCACCGGGTTGGTGTGCGGATCCAGCTTGGGCCGCCGGCCGGCGCGGGTCTGCAGGACGGCGATGCGGGTGAGCACGGCCGTGCTGCGCAGCAGGGCGAAGCACTCGTACCAGCCGAGGTCCCGCAGCCGGCGACCGACCCGGGTCTCGTATCGGGAACGGAGCTCGTCGTGGCCGGGGAAGCCCGGTGGACGGCCGCCGAGGAGGCCGTCGGCCAGGGCCTCCAGGCCCCACCACCAGGCCAGGTCGTGCTCGGGAGCGCCCACGGTGGCCATCTCCCAGTCGAGGAGGGCGGCCACCGTGCCGTCGTCGGTGTAGACGACGTTGCCGAGGCGCACGTCGCCCCAGAGGAGGGACGGCCGGGGTTCCTCCGTAGGGGCGGCGGCGGCCAGGCGGTCGAGGGCGACGCCCAGGGCGGGCGTGGCCTCGCCCGGCTCGTGGGCCCAGGTCAGGTAGTCGGCCCACCACGCCAGCTCGGCGTCGACGTGGCGGTGGGGGAGGTCGAGCAGTGGGTCGGGGGCCGGGGTGTGGAGATCGGCCAGCAGGTCGACCACCTGGGTCGACAGCCCCGCCCGGGTGGCCGGGGCCAGGCCCCGGACCCACGGGTCGAGGCCGGCCGCCTCGCCGGGCACCTGGCCCTCGATCAGGGGCATCACCAGGAAGCGGCTCCCCAGCCAGGCCTCGTCGTCGACCACCTCGGTCGGGTGGGCGGTGGGCACGCCGTGACGGGCGGCGGCCTCCTGGGCCCGGGCCTGGGCGGCGAGGTCGTGGTCGGGGAAGATCCCCTCGCCGACCGGGGGCAGCCGGAGCACGAGGCCCTCGGGGGCACCGTCCACCAGGGCCCGCACGACCACGGTGTCGGCCGACCACCCCTCACCGGGCCGGACGGCGTCGACCACCTCGACCTCGGCGTCGCGCCGGGCCGTCAGCCACCGGGTGAGCCCGGCCACCACGGCCTCGGTGTCCCGCGCCTCGACCACCCCCACGCCCCCATGCTCGCGCGCCGTGTGGGGCCGTCCGTCGCGACCCCCGGCGAACTGGTGCCTGATTCGGCAGCCAGGGCAGCCGAATCGGCCGCCAGAACGAGGTCAGACCTGGACGGGGCGGGGGAGGGCGTCGATGTCGGTGTCGCCGTCGCCCAGCTGCCCGTCCTCGCCGAAGCCCCAGCAGCGGGCCTGCCCGGTGGAGAGGCGGACGCAGTTGTGGATGCTGGCCGCGGCCATCTGGGTCACCCCGGTCAGCGGCCCCGTGTTGCCCCCGTTCCGCACGAGGGTGGGCACCCGGCGCCGGCTCGGCGCCGCGATGGTGCCGTCCCCGCCTTGGCCGAGGCCGTCGGTGCCCCAGCACCACACCCGGCCGTTCAGGGTCAGGGCACAGCTGTGGGCCTCGCCGACGTGCACCCGGCGCAGGCCGCCGAGGCGGGTGCCGTTGCGCTTGACGTAGGTCGGGAAGCGCCGGTTGGTCGTGGTGCCGTCCCCCACCTGGGCCTGGTCGTTGCCGCCCCAACACACGGCGGTGGCCGTGGTCAGGCGGGCACAGCCGTGGGCATGGCTGAGGGCGACCGAGCTCACCCGGGTGAGCGGCCCGGCCCCGCCGATGTTGCGGACGACGACCGGGCGCGTGCGGTCGACCTGGGTCCCGTCGCCGAGGGCGCCGAAGAAGTTGCGACCCCAGCAGCGGGCCTGGCCGTTGGTGAGCACCGCGCAGCGGCTGATGCCGCTGTCGGCCAGCGAGGTCACGTTGGTGAGGGCGGGCTCGGTCACGCCGAGGACCACGACGGGGAGGCCGCTGGTGGTGTTGCTGCCGCCGTCGCCGAGCTGGCCGTAGACGTCCTGGCCCCAGCAGCGGACCTGCCCGGTGTCGAGCAGCGCGCAGGTGCCAAGGCCGCCGGCGACCACCTGGGTCACGCCCTCGAGGGGGCCGGTGTCGTCCTCGTTGCGGACGGTGACCGGGAGCAGCGAGTCATTGGGCAGGTCGTCGTTGCCGAGCTGGCCGGCGCTGTTGTCGCCCCAGCAGCGCAGCTGGCCGCTCGTGAGCCGGGCGCAGGCGTGGACGTCGCCGACGGCGATCTGGGCGACGTCCGCGAGGGGGGTCGAACCGTCGGGCCCGAGCACGGTCTGGGCGGTGAGGAACTCGGGGGTCGCCGAGTTGTTGCCCACGGCGCCGTTGAGGTTGCCGCCCCAGCAGCGGGCCTGGCCGTTGGTGAGCACGGCGCAGCCGTTGTTGTAGCCGCCGGCCACCGACGCGACATTGGTCAGGGCGGCCTCGGTGCCGGACTCGGCGGCGCCGGTGGGGGAGGCGACGGCGGGCGAGGCGGCCAGGACCAGTCCCAGGGCGAGCGCGACGATGACGGCGGTGAGGCGATGCACGGCGGCACCGTAGTCGCCGACGGCCCGCCCGGCCGGCCTCGCGTGCCGGCGCCCGATTCGGTGGCGATGGCGACCGATTCAGGCGCGAGAACGGGGTCAGATCAGGACGGGGCGGGGGAGGACGTCGTCGTCGGTGTCGCGGTCGCCGAGGCCGCCGTATTCGCCGTAGCCCCAGCGGCGGGCCTGGCCCGTGCCGGTCCGGGCGCAGGTGTGGTAGCGCTGCGTGTCGATCTGGGTGATGAGGGTGAGCGGGCCGGTGTTGCCCACGTTCCGGATGGCGTTGGGGACCTTGCGGTCGACGGGGTTCTCGAGGAGGCCGTCGCCGCCGGTGGCGCTGCGGACGATCACGGGTCGGTTGCGTTGGGTGGTGGTGTTGTCGCCCCAGCAGCGGGCCTGGCCGTTGATGAGGGCGGCGCAGTTGGTGTCGTAGCCGCCGGCGAGGGAGGCGACCCCGGTGAGGGCGGCGCTGGTGACGCCCTTGACGACCACGGGGAGGTCACGGGTGACGGCACCGAGCAGGCGGCGCACGGTGGATCCGATCGTTCGGGAAGAGCGGCTCGGAGAACACGTCGGCCTGCGGTCTCCGCGGTGGACCGACGCGTAGGGTGCGCGGCCATGGCCCTCGGACCGCTCGTCCCCGCGGACGAGACCTTCAACCACCAGATCACCGAGACCTTCGCCACCGTCGCCCAGAGCGACCGGTCCTGGACCGAGAAGATCTGCGCCCAGGCGTCGGCCCGGGACGGCTCGCTGCAGGTCCACGTCGGGATGGGCAAGTACCCCAACCGGGGCGTGCTCGACGCCTACGCCGCCGTCTCCCGGGGTCCCGAGCAGTGGACGGTCCGGGCCAGCCGGGCCCTCGCCCCCGACCCCGGCGGCACGAGCGTCGGCCCGATCCACTACGAGGTCCTCGAGCCGCTGCAGTCGGTGCGGTTCCGGCTCGAGGCCAACGACGTGGTCCCCGTCGCCTTCGAGTGGACCTTCGAGGGGGTCGTCCCGCCCGCCCTCGAGCACCGTGAGGTGCACCGCAGCCCCGACGGGTACCGGGTCGACGCCGACATCGTCCGCTACCACCAGACGGGCCTGGGCCACGGCTGGGTCGAGGTCGACGGTGAGCGCACCGAGATCGGCCGGGACACCTGGTTCTCCACCCGGGACCACTCCTGGGGTGTCCGCTACATGGTCGGGGCCCCGGTCGAGGACGTCCCCACGCGTGGGGAGATCGCCGGCGTCGCCTCGCTCATCCTCTGGTCACCGATGCTGATGACCGCCGCCGACGGTTCGCCCTACGCGCTCCACGTCTTCCACCAGCAGCACAGCTACGGCGGCCAGATCGTCCGTCTCGACACCCAGGGCGGGGTCGAGCACCCCGACGGCACCCGCGAGCCGCTGGTGCACGTGCGCCCCGACCTCGCCTTCGACCCGGTGAACCGGCGGCTGCGGGGCGGCACCCTCCACCTGACCATGGCCGACGGCACCGAGCGGCCCCTCACGCTGACGGTGCTGGGGGCGACCGGCACCCATCTCGGCGCCGGCCTCTACTTCGGCTTCGACGGGCAGTGGCACGGCCAGTACCGGGGGCCGCTCCACGTCGACGGCGAGCACGTCGCCGACTGCACGACGCGTGAGGCAGCGGTGCGCCTCCACCAGCTCCGCGACACCGTGGTCGCCGTGGAGGACCCGACCGTCGGCGGTCACGGCTGGGCCAATGCCCAGCCCCTCGTCATCGGTGGCCACCCCGACCTCGGCCTCGACGAGGCGTCGTCGTTCATGTGAGACGAGCGGTCAGCGCACCTCGTGGATCTCGTACACGAGGGTGGTGCCGTCGGTCTTGCCCTTGGCGATGGCCTGGACCGCGTTCAGCCAGGCGTAGCGCTCGTCGCCGGTGAGGAAGAGGGGGGCCGCCACCACGGTCTGCTCGGCCAGGTTCAGCCGGCCCTGGTAGCTCATCTGGATGAGGGCACCGTCGTCGGTCTCGAGCAGGAGGCGCACGTCGATGATCGCGGTGCCGTCGGCCAGGATCGTCAGCCAGTCGGCGTTGGCCTGGCCCTTGGCCGAGGCCTGCACCCGGTCGCCCTCCATGCGGGCGCCGGCGAGGGGGGCCACGACGTAGGTGCCCTGGGGGGTCTCGGGGAGCACGAAGTGCTCGCTCAGGTCGATGGTCAGCCGGCCCAGGGGGACCAGCTCGATGGGGGTGGGCTCGGGGGTCATGGCCCGACACCGTAGGGGGCCACGAGTCGACGGCCGGTCGGCCCGTCGCCCGGTGCCGGTCCGTACCCTCGAGGGGTGCCCGAGGGCGACACGATCCACCGGGTGGCCGACCGGCTGCGGCCCGCGCTGGTGGGGCGCCCGCTCGAGCGGTTCGAGGCGGCCCGGGCCGTCGGGCCCCGGCCCGGGGCCGGCGCCGTGGTCGCGGCCGTCGAGGCCCGGGGCAAGCACCTCCTGATCCGCTTCGACGACGGCGTCAGCCTGCGCACCCACCTGCGCATGAGCGGCACCTGGCACCTGTACCGCGCCGGCACCCGCTGGCGGCTGCCCGCCCAC
>CAYTJS010000057.1:0-7759 GCA_964438115.1 uncultured Iamiaceae bacterium | reverse complement strand
GCCCGGGCGGTGGTGGGGGTCCCCGAGTGGGTGGCGGTGTGCTTCCGGGCCCCCGTGGTGAGCCTCCACCGCGACGGCGGCGCCGACGACCCCGTCGCCCACCTCGGTCCCGACCTCTGCCGCCCCGACGTCGACGTGGACGACGTGGTGGCCCGCCTGGCCGCCCGGGCCGACACCGACGTCGAGATCGCCCCCGCCCTGCTCGACCAGCAGGTGGCGGCGGGCATCGGCAACGTGTTCAAGAGCGAGGTGCTCTGGGCCGGTCGGGTCAGTCCCTTCGCCCGGGTGGCGGCCCTGGACGAGCCCACCCGACGGGCGCTGGTCGAGACCGCCGCCCGCCAGTTGCGGGCCAACGTCGGCCGGCCCGGGCCCCGTTCGACCCTGCCGGGTGGCGGCCTGGCCGTCTACGGCCGGGCCGGACGACCCTGCCCCCGGTGCGCCACGCCGGTGCGGCGGATCCGCCAGGGCGAGCAGCCCCGCTCGACCTACTGGTGCCCCACCTGTCAGCCCGACCCCGACGAGGGCGGCGAGTAGCGTCGCCGCCATGCCCGATGCCGAGCAGATCCGCGCCACCATCACCCGATACGCCGAGGTGTTCTCGGCCAACGACCTCGACGGCTACCTCGACCTCTTCGCCGACGACGCCACCCTCGAGGACCCGGTGGGGGGCGGCGTGCACGAGGGCAAGGCGGCCATCGCCGAGTTCATGACCGCCACCCGGGCCGCGTCCCCCGACATCGAGCTGCGCATCACCGGCCCGGTCCGGGTGGCCGGTGACGAGGCCGCCTTCCCCGGCGAGGCCCGCCCGCTCTTCGACGGCCAGCGCATGGCCATCCCGATCGTGGACACCGTCCGCTTCGATGCCGACGGCAAGATCACCCAGCTCCGGGCCTACTGGGACGTCGCCGACCTCGCCCCGGCGGGGGACTGATCCGCCGACCGACCCGTGGCCCCGACACTCGGGTCAGCCGACGGCGGGGCTGACCTGGCCGGTGGTCTCCGACGGGCGTCGGTAACGACGGTGGAGGCGGGCCACGGCCGACCCCACATGGCGACCCACGACCCGTTCGCTCTGGCCCAGGTGGTCGGCGACGGCCGCCGGCGAGGTGCCCTCGGCGAGGAGGCGAAGCACGGTCCGCTCGGTGATCGTGAGCTGATCGGGCGCCGGTGGCCCCTCGGTGGTGGTGGTGTCGGCGTCGAGCAGCTCCCGCAGGACCCAGGCAGCCAGCCGGGCGGGGAGCACGGCCTCGCCCCGGGCCAGGGCCTGGGCCGTGGCCTGCAGTTCATCCGGACCGGCGGTGGGGTCGATGGCGCCCCAGGCGCCGACGCGGACGGCCTGGTAGGCGTGGGCGGCGTGCTCGGGCGGGGCCACGACGAGCACCCGGGTCACCGGCGCCCGGTCACCGGCCTCGCGGCACAGGCGGAGGGGGTGCAGCGTCGGGTGGTCGATGGGGATGGCCACGACGTCGGGCACCGTGGCCAGCACCCGGCCCAGCATCTCGGGCCCGTCGACCCGGTCGACGACGCGTAGGTCCAGGTCCGCCAGACGCGAGCGCTCCATGATCGCCATCACCAGCACCATCGGCGCCCGTCCGGCCCGGCTCCATGGGCCGATCGGCCCAACGGCCTCACTCTTCGGCGATGGCCCCCAGGATGTCGAGGCGGGCGGCGCGGCGAGCGGGGAGGATGGCGGCGGCGACCCCTGCCAGGGCGGCGATGACCACGATGACGGTGAGCTGGCCGATGGGGACGACGAAGGCGGTGAGCCCCTCGTCCTTCAGGGCCTCGACGATGGCCCAGCCGAAGAACAGGCCGATCACCAGGCCCAGCAGGGTCCCGAACACCGAGGTGAGCACCGCCTCCCAGCGCACGGTGGAACGCAGCTGGCGGCGGGTCATGCCCACGGCCCGCAGGAGCCCCAGCTCCCGGGTCCGCTCGATGATCGAGAGGGCCAGGGTGTTGCCGATGCCGAAGAGGGCGATGATCACCGCCAGGGCCAGCAGCACGTAGACCACGGCCACGAACTGGTTGATCTGGTCGGTCTGGGACTGCTTGAACTCGTTCAGGTCCTGCACCGTGGCGTTGGCGTAGGGCTCGGCGGCGGCCTCGACGGCCTCGCGGGCGGCGTCGGGGTCCACCCCGTCGGGCACGGTCACGTACACCTGCAGGTCGAACTGGTCGGGGAAGTTGGCCTCGAAGGCGGGCAGGCCCATCAGGTAGTTCCCGGCGATCTCGCTGTCCTCGTAGATGAGGGCGACCTCGAAGGTCCGGGTGCCGCCCTCGGCGAAGGTCACCTCGATGGGGTCGCCCACCGAGAGGCCCTGCTCGAGGGCCTGCTCGTCGTGGACGGCCAGGCCGGTCTCGTCGAGGTTCTCGGGTGAGCCGTCGACCACGCCGACATCGACGATGTCGAAGGCGGTGGCGGGATCGACGCCGATGACGGCGTTGCCGAACCCGTCGATGCGGGCGATCCCGTAGCGGATGCCGGTGGCCGTCTCGACCTCGGGCAACTCGTTCAGGTCGGCGGCGAGTTGGGGGCTCAGGCCACCGAAGCCGAACGAGCCCGAGTCGATCACGAAGTCACCGGTGAAGGCGTCGTCGATCACGTCGTCGATGGACTGACTCACCGACGCGGCCACGATCGTGATGAGGCCGACGAGGCCGACGCCGATCATCAGGGCGGCCGCCGTCGACGCGGTGCGCTTGGGGTTCCGCAGCGTGTTCTGGGTGGCCAGGCGGCCGGTCATGCCCCGGAGGCGCTGCACCGGCCAGCCGATGACCCGGGTGACGGGCGGGGCGATGACCGGACCCAGCACGGTCACACCGAGGAAGACCAGCCCGGCGCCGAGGCCGACGAGGACGAGGGGGTTGTCGCCGCGGCCGGAGAGCCCGAGTCCGAGGGCGAGGGCCCCCAGGACCGTGATGAGCAGGCCGGCCAGGACCCGCACCCGGGACTGACCGGAGTGGTCGACCTCCACGGCGCGCATGGCCGCGACCGGTGGGACACGGCTGGCCCGGACGGCCGGGACGACGGCGGCGGCGGCGGTCACGAGCAGCCCGAGGATCACGCCCGTGAGGATGGTCCCGCCCGTGACGACGAGGCCGGCGTCGGGGATGTCGAGGCCGAGTCCGTTGAGGGCGGCCCGCAGCAGGGCGGCCAGCCCGATACCCAGCAGGATCCCGAGGGCCGAGCCGACGATGCCGACGACCACCGCCTCCGCCAGGACCGAGGAGATGACCTGGCGCCGGGAGGCCCCGATGGCCCGCAGGAGGGCCAGTTCCCGGCCCCGCTGGGCGACCAGGATCCCGAAGGTGTTGTAGATCACGAAGGCGCCCACGACGAGGGCGACGATGGCGAACACCAGCAGGAAGGTGGTGAAGAAGCCGAGCTGGTCGGCGATGGCGTTCTGGGTCTCCTCGACGAGCTCCTCGCCGCTGATCACCTCGACGCCCAGCTGGTCCTGGGTGGCCGTCTCGAGGTTGCCCACGAGGGTGGTCTGGTCGACCCCCTCCTCGGCGACCACCGCGATGCTGTCGAACTTGCCCGGCTCGGCGACGAGGGCCTGGGTGGTGGGGGTGTCGAAGAGGGCGACCGACGCCCCACCGGGGCTGTCGGCGGTGCCGAACTTGACGATGCCGGTCAGCTCGAACTCCTGGGGACCGGCCTGGGTGAGCACCGTCACGGTGTCTCCCACCTCGAAACCCGCCTCGTCGGCGGTGCTCCGGTCGGCCACGACCTGGTTGGCCCCTCGCGGTCGCTCGCCCTCGTCGAGGACGAAGGGATTGAAGTCCTCGGTCTCGGGCCAGTTGAACCCGAAGGTGGGGGCGCCCTGGCCGGGGTTGCCGACCGGCTCGCCCTCGGGGTCGACGAACTGGGCGTAGCCCTGGACCTGGCCCTCGGCGGCGGCCACGCCGTCGGTCCCGAGGACGAGGGGCAGCAGGTCGGCGTCGATGCGGCCGCGGATGTCGGTGCCGAAGTTGTCGTTGAACTGGGACTCGGCGCGAACGACGGCATCGGTGCCGTCGTTCACGTCGGCGAACAGGTCGTTGAAGACCCGCAGGATGGTGTCGGAGAGGACGAGGGTGCCGACCACGAACGCCACGCCGAGGAGGACGGCGATGGAGGTGGTGACGACGCGGCCCTTGCGGGCGCGCACCCCCTTGAGGGCGACCTTCAGCACGTCAGCCCCCGAGGACCTTGAGCTTGTCGATCACCTGGTCGGCGGTCGGGTCGGCCATCTCGTCGGTGATGGTGCCGTCGACGAGGAAGACCACCCGGTCCGAGTACGAGGCCGCCACCGGGTCGTGGGTGACCATGACGATGGTCTGGCCCAGGTCGTCCACCGCGCCCCGCATGAAGCGGAGGATCTCGGCGCCGCTGTTGGAGTCGAGGTTGCCGGTTGGCTCGTCGGCGAAGGTGATCTGGGGCCGGCCGACCAGGGCCCGGGCCACCGCCACCCGCTGCTGCTGGCCCCCGGAGAGCTCGGAGGGGCGGTGGTGGAGCCGGTCGCGCAGGCCCACGGTGTCCACCACCCGGTCGAACCAGTCGGGATCGGGCTCGCGCCCGCCCAGCGACTGCGGCAGCAGGATGTTCTCCTCGGCCGTGAGGGTCGGCACCAGGTTGAAGGCCTGGAAGACGAAGCCGACGTGGTCCCGCCGGAGGACGGTCAGCTCCTTCTCCTTCAGGGTGGTCAGGTCGACCTCGCCGATGAACACCTGGCCCGAGGTGAGGGTGTCGAGGCCGGCCATGGCGTGCATGAGGGTCGACTTGCCCGACCCCGAGGGACCCATGACGGCGGTGAAGCGGCCCCGGGCGATGTCGAGGTCGACCCCGGCCAGGGCGTTGACGACGGTGTCGCCGGTCCCGTAGGTCTTGACGGCCCGCACCGCCCGGGCGGCGACGTCGGCGCCGGGGGTGGCGCCGGCAGGCTGGGTCTCGGTCACGGTCGACACGGGGGTCCTCCCGGGGGATGAGGGGTGCGGCCGGGCACGCATCACCCGGTTCCCCGGCCAGTGTGGCGGGAGCGGGGCCGAATCCCCAGGAGGGCTGCCGGTGTCGCAGGCGTGGGGTTACCCCCAGGTCGGCCGGACCGGTGGCGCCGTATCATCTCCTCGTGGAGTGCCCGGCCTGTCGGGCTACCGTCCCCGACGGGGCCCGCTTCTGCCCCTCGTGTGGCCACGGCATGGCCCTGGTCGCCGACGAGCGTCGGGTGGTGACCGTGCTCTTCGCCGACCTGGTCGGCTTCACCAGCCTGTCGGAGGGCTCGGACCCCGAGCAGGTGAAGAACGTCGTGGACCGCTGCTTCCAGCGCCTGGTGGCGGTGGTCGAGAGTCACGGGGGCAAGGTCGACAAGATCATCGGTGACGCCGTGGTGGCCCTCTTCGGTGCCCCGGTGGCCCACGAGGACGACGCCGAGCGGGCGGTGCGGGCGGCCCTCGCCATGCAGGAGCTGTTGGCCGCCACCGGCCCCGGTGACGGCTTGGAACTGCGGGTCGGGGTCAACACCGGTGAGGTCCTCGTCGGCGCCCTGCGCGCCGGCGGCGACTACACGGCCATGGGTGACGTGGTGAACACCGCCCAGCGCCTCGAGACCGCCGCCGCCCCCGGTGAGGTGCTGGTCGGCCCCGCCACCCGCGAGGCCACGGCGGCGTCGATCCTCTACGAGGCCCGGGGTGACCTCGAGGTGAAGGGCCGGGCCGAGACCGTCAAGGCCTGGCGGGCCACCGGGGCCCAGCGTCCCCCCGGCTACCGCAGCCGCCGCGACGACGGCCCCCTCGTCGGTCGTCGAGCCGAGCTGGCCCTCCTCACCGCCGCCGTCGACACGGCGGTGACCAACCGGCGCGCCCAGTTCCTCTTCCTCGTGGGCGACGCCGGTGTGGGCAAGAGCCGGGTGGCCAACGAGGTCGCCACCTACGCCCGGGTCGGCCACGACGCCCTCGTCCTCGAGGGCCGCTGCGTCCCCTACGGCGAGGCCAACGTCTGGTGGCCCGTCGCCGAGGCCCTGCGCCAGGCCGCCGGCATCGACGGCGACCTCGAGCCGGCCGGCGTGCGCGTCCGCCTGGGCGACATGGTGGCCAAGGTGCTGGAACGCCCCGGCAACGATGCCGAGGTCCTGCGCATCACCGAGGGCCTGCTCCACCTCATGGGCCACGTCGGCCCGCTGCGCGACCTCGACCCGGCCCGGGCCCGCGAGGAGGCCGCCCGGGCGGTGCTGTCGGTCATCGAGGCCTTCGCCGCCCGCTCGCCGGTGGTGGTGGTCCTGGCGGACCTCCACTGGGCCGATGCCCAGGTGTTGGCCTTCGTCGACGACCTCATGGAGCGGCTGGGCCGCCTGCCCTTCGCCCTTGTCGGCACGGCCCGCCACGCCATCCACGACCGGTGGTCGCCCCGGGCGGGGCGTCACAACCAGGCCGTGGTCCACCTCGAGCCGCTCGACCGCGAGGCGGCCTCGGCCCTGCTCGACTCCCTGCTCGGGTGGGCCCCCGACGACGACCTCCGGGCCGTCCTGCTCGACCGGGCCGGCGGCAACCCCTTCTTCCTGGAGGAGCTGGTCACCCTCCTCGTCGAGACCGGCGAGGTGGGGCGGCCCACCAGCCCGTCGCCGACCGGTGACCTGGCCCGGCTGCCCGACAACCTGCGGGGCCTGATCCAGGCCCGCCTCGACGCCCTCACTGCCGAGGAGCGTTTCGTGCTGGAGGACGCCGCCATGCTCGGCCGCCGCGGCACCCGCGACGCGGTGGCGATCATGGCGCACCAGTACCACGGCATCGGCGACGTGGGTCCGGCCCTGGCCGGGCTGGCCGAGAAGGAGCTGCTCGAGCTCGACGAGGACCGGTGGTCGTTCCGATCCGATCTCGTCCGTGACGTCGCCTACGGCACCCTCACCAAGGCCCGCCGGGCCGCCGGCCACGCCGGCATCGCCAAGTGGATGGAGCAGCACGCCCCCGTCCGGGGCGCCGGTGGCTCGGCCACCGTCGACCGCATCGCCCACCACTACGCCCTGGCCGCCGAGCTGGTCGCCGACCTCGGGTCGGCGCCCGGGGTGCCTCCCGACGTGCGGGCTCGGGCCCTGCAGTGGCTGGACGAGGCCACCCGAGGGGCCGTCGACGCCGAGCACCACCTGGTCGGGCTGCGCCTGACCACCCAGGTCCTGGGCCTGATCGACGACGACACCAGCGCCGAGGCGGTGACGGCCCGCATCCGCCGGGCCCGCTGTGCCGTGGGGCTGCGGTCCTTCGACGACGCCCGGGCCGACCTCACCAAGGCCTTGGCCCACGCCGACACCCGGGGCGACCAGGTCGCCTACGGCGAGGCGCTCGTGGTTCTCGGTGACCTCGAGATGAAGGCCGGAGACGGCGTGACCGCCACCGAGATCCTGACCCGGGCGGCCGACCTCCTCGGCGCCGAGGGGGCGGCGTCACGGCGGGGCGAGGCCCTCCGGCTCCGCGGGATGGCCGAGCTGTCGGTGGGCGAGCGCCAGGCCGCGGTGGCCTCCATCGGCGAGGCCCTCGACGTGGCCCGGGCGGTGGGCGATCAGCGCCTCGAGGCCTGGGCCCACCAGAACCTGGCCTGGACGGCCTTCGAGGCGGGCCAGGCCGACCTGGCCGCCTCCCACCTCGAGTCCTCGGTGGCCGCCTTCACCGCCATCGGCGACACCGGGGGCCTGGGCTGGGCCCAGGGCCTGCTCGCCTGGGTGCGCTTCTACCGGGGCGAGCACGGCGAGGCCGAGGAGCTGGCCGAGCGCCTCCTGCCCGAGGT
>CAYTJS010000056.1:0-15797 GCA_964438115.1 uncultured Iamiaceae bacterium | reverse complement strand
CGCCTCGGCCGGGATGCTGGCCCCGGTGACCGAGGTCCACTACGGCGAGGACGCCCTGCTCGGGCTCAACCTCGCCGGCAACGACCGCTGGCCCGCCTTCGCCGCCGACCTGGAGGCGGCAGCCGGGGTCCCGGTGGGCTACCGGGCGTGTGGCTCCCTCCTGGTCGCCCTCGACGGCGACGACGCCGCCGTGCTCGCCGACCTGGGCACGTACCTGACCGAGCTGGGCCTGGAGGCCGAACGCCTGGACGGTGCCGGCTGCCGGGCCGTCGAGCCCGCCCTGGCCCCCGGCATCCGGGGCGGCCTCCGGGTGCAGGGCGACCACCAGGCCGACAACCGCCAGCTGGCCGTGGCCCTCCTCGCCGCCCTGGCCCGCCTCGAGGTGCCCGTCCGGCGGGAGCGGGTGACCCAGGTGGAGGTCGAGGGCGGTCGGGCCGTCGGCGTCGTCCTCGACGGTGGCGACCGCCTGGCCGCCGACCACGTCGTCCTGGCCGCCGGCTGCTGGTCCGGTCAGGTCGAGGGCCTGCCCGCCGACGCCCGGCCGCCGGTGCGGCCGGTGAAGGGCCAGATCCTCCGGCTCCAGGGCCCGGTCGACCCCCCGGTGCTCAGGGGCAACGTCCGGGGCCTCGTGCGGGGCCGGTCGCTGTACCTGGTCCCCCGGGCGAGCGGGCGCATCGTGGTGGGCGCCACCGTGGAGGAGCAGGGCTTCGACACCACGGTGACCGTCGACGGCGTCCACCGCCTGCTGCACGACGCCGCCGTGCTCGTCCCCGGCCTGCTCGAGGTCGAGCTGGTCGAGACCCTCGCCGGCCTGCGCCCGGGCTCACCCGACAACGCCCCGGTGCTGGGCCGCACGAGCGTGGCGGGCCTGGTCGTGGCCACGGGCCACCACCGCAACGGCATCCTCCTCGCCCCGATCACCGCCGAGGCCGTGGTCGGCCTGGTGGGCGTCGGCCCCGAGGTGGCCGAGGCGGCGGCCTTCGGCCCGGAGCGCTTCGCCCGATGACCGCCGTCCTCGTGAACGGCGAGGCCGTGACCGTGGCCGACGGCACGACGGTGGCCGGCCTGGTGGCCCGCCACGCCGACAGCCCCCGGGGCATCGCCGTGGCCCGCAACGAGGAGGTGGTGCCCCGCAGCACCTGGGACGCCACCGTGGTCGCCGACGGCGACCGCATCGAGATCCTGACCGCGGCCCAGGGAGGCTGACGTGACCGCCCCCGACCCCCTCGTCATCGGCGACCGGACCATCGGGTCGCGCCTCGTGCTCGGCACCGGCGGCGCCCCCAGCCTCGACGGCCTGGAACGGGCCATCGTGGCCAGCGGCACCGAGATGGTGACGGTGGCCCTGCGCCGCATCGACCCCACCGCGCCCGGGTCGGTGCTCGAGATCCTCGACCGCCACCAGCTCGCCGTCCTGCCCAACACGGCGGGCTGCTACACCGCCGTCGAGGCCGTCCGGACGGCGCAGCTGGCCCGGGAGGCCTTCGAGACCGACTGGGTCAAGCTCGAGGTGGTGGGCGACGAGCGCACGCTGTTGCCCGACCCCGTCGAACTGGTGGCCGCCGCCGCCGAGCTGGTGGCCGACGGCTTCACCGTCCTGGCCTACACCACCGACGACCCCATCCTGGCCCGGCGCCTCGAGGACCTGGGCTGCGCCGCGGTCATGCCCTTGGGCTCGCCCATCGGCTCGGGCATGGGGATCAACAACCCCTACAACATCGCCCTCATCGTCGAGGCCGCCGGCGTGCCCGTGGTCCTCGACGCCGGGGTGGGCACCGCCTCCGACGCCGCCCTGGCCATGGAGCTGGGCTGTGACGCCGTGCTGCTGGCCTCGGCGGTCACCCGGGCCCGGGACCCTGAAGCCATGGCCCGGGCCATGCGCCACGCCGTCGAGGCCGGCCGCCTGGCCCACGGCGCCGGCCGCATCCCGCGCCGCCACTACGCCGACGCCTCCACCCCCGACGAGGGCCGCCCCGACCTCCTCGGCCCCGACCTCCTGTGACCCCGCGCCCACGGGACGGCCGACGGTGAAGGTGCTGGTGCTGACCGACCGGCGCCAGGCGGCCGACGCCGGCCGGGGCCTGGCCGAGACGGTGGCGGCCGCGGTCGCCGGGGGCGCCGACGGGGTCGTGCTGCGCGAGAAGGACCTGTCCGCTGCCGAGCGGGCGGCGCTGGGCCGCGACGTCGTGGCCGCCGCCGGGACGACCCCGGTCCTGGTCGCCGGTGACCTCGCCCTGGCCGAGGCCCTGGGTGCGGCCGGCGTGCACCTGGCCGCCGACCAGGCGTGGCCCACCACCGACCTCGTCGTCGGCCGCTCGTGCCACGACGCCGCCGAGTTGGCCGACGCCGCCACCCACGACGCCGCGTACGTGACCCTCTCGCCGGTCTGGGCCACGGCCAGCAAGCCCGGGTACGGCCCCGCCCTCGGCCCCGACGGCCTGGCCGCCCTGGTGGCCGGCACCGACCGCCCCGTCTACGCCCTGGGAGGGGTGACCAGTGGGGCCCGGGCCCGGGCCTGCGTCGCCGCCGGGGCCACCGGCGTGGCGGTGATGGGCGCCGTCATGGCCGCGCCCGATCCCGCGGCCGTCATCCGCTCGCTCGTCGACCAGGAGGTCGTCCCGTGACCCCACCCGTGGCCCTGACCATCGCCGGCTCGGACTCCGGCGGCGGCGCCGGCCTCCAGGCCGACCTGAAGTCGTTCAGCGCCCTGGGGGTGTTCGGCACCTCGGTCGTCACCGCCGTCACCGCCCAGAACACGGTGGCGGTCACCCGGGTCGACGTGCTGGAGCCGGCCGCCGTCGAGGCCCAACTCGACGCCGTGCTGGCCGACCTGCCCGTCGCCGCCGTGAAGACCGGGATGCTGGCCACCACGCCGATCGTCGAGTTGGTCGCCCGGCGGGCGGCCGCCGGCGACCTGCCCCACCTGGTGGTCGACCCGGTGATGGTGGCCTCCAGTGGTGACCGCCTCCTCGACCAGGACGCCGAGGCTGCCTACCGCGAGCTGTTGCTGCCCCTCGCCGAGGTGGCCACCCCCAACCTGCTGGAGGCCTCGGTCCTGGTGGAACGGCCCCTGACCTCGGTGGAGGAGGCCGAGGCCGCCGCCCGTGACCTGGCCGCCGCCGGGTCGGCCTGGGTCGTGGTCAAGGGCGGGCACCTGACCGGCCCCGCCGCCGACGTCGTGGTGCACGGCGACGAGGTCGTCACGCTGACCAGCGAGCGGGTCGACACCGCCAATGTCCACGGCACCGGGTGCTCGTTCGCCTCCGCGGTGGCCGCAGGGCTGGCCCGGGTCCAGGACCCCCGCTCGGCCATCGACGGGGCCAAGGCGTTCATCGACCGGGGCGTGCGCGGGGGTGCCGGCTGGCACCTCGGCGCCGGCCACGGACCCATCGACCACTTCGGCTGGGAGTCCCCGTGATCTCGACCACCCTCGCCGTCGCCACCATGGCGGTGGTCCTCGTCGGCCTCGTCCTCGTCGCCCGCGGTGCCGGACGCACCGACCAGGTCGACGAGTACCTGGCCGCCCGCGACACCCAGTCGGTCCTGCGCCTCTCCCTGGCCTTCCTGGCCTCCGGCCTGGGGGCCTGGATCCTCTTCGCCCCGCCCGAGGTGGGCCAGGCCGTGGGGGTGCTCGGGGTCATCGGGTACGCCGTGGGCGGCGCCCTGCCCTTCCTGGCCTACGCCTGGCTGGGCCCCCGCATCCGGGCCGCTGCCCCCGACGGCATCACCCTCACCGACTGGGTGCGCCGGCGCTACGGCCGCCCGGCCCAGGTCTGGGTGGCCGTGGTCTCGGTCTTCTACATGTTCATGTTCGTCACCGCCGAGCTGACCGCCATCGGCGGCGTGCTCGACCTGCTCGGCGGGGTCGACCCGTGGGTGTCGATCGTGGCCGTGGCCGTGGTCACCGCCGGCTACACCGCCTGGGGCGGCCTGCCCGCCTCACTGCGCACCGACCAGGTGCAGGCGGTGATGATCATCGGCCTCGTCGCCATCGCCGTGGGGGCCATCCTCTTCCACGTCGACGACCCGCTGCAGGCCGCCCGGGACGGGGGCCTCGACACCTTCTCCCGCTCCGGGTGGGAGAGCATCGTCGTCCTGGCCATCGCCATCACCGCCGCCAACCTGTTCCACCAGGGCTACTGGCAGCGCACCTGGGCCGCCGACGACGCCGAGACCGTCGCCCGGGCGGGTCGGGGCGGGGCGTTGCTGAGCTTCCTCGTCCTGCTGCCGGTCGGGGCCACGGGCCTGGTCGCCGCCGGCCTCGCCGTCGAGGCGGGCACCGAGCCCTCGCCGGTGCCCTTCTTCTCGCTCCTCGCCGGCCTGCCCGAGGTGGTGATCGTGCTGGTCGTGGTGCTCGCGGTGGCCCTGGTGGCCTCGAGCGTCGACACCCTCCAGAGCGCCCTGGCCGCCCTCCTCGCCGAGGACCTGACCGACCGGCGTCTGACCATCACCGGGGCCCGGGTCGCCACCGTGCTGCTCACGGTGCCCGCCGTCCTCATCGCCGTGAAGGGCTACGACGTGCTGCGGCTCTTCCTCATCGCCGACCTCGTGGCCGCCGCCAGCGTGGGCCCGGTGTTCCTGGGCCTGCGCCGCCGGGCCACCGGCGCCGGGGTCATCGCCGGCTCGGTGGCCGGTCTGGCCGCCGTGGTCGTCCTGGGCTGGACCCAGGGCGGCTCGATCAGCGACGGGTTCGAGCTGCTGACCCTGCCCCAGGGCCTCGACCTCGGCGCCTTCGTGTGGGCCCCCGTCGTCTCGACGGCCGTCGCCCTCGCCGTCGCCACCCGACATCACCCCGAAATTGCGTGAGTTGGTCCCTCCCAGGATGACCAACTCACGCAATTTCGGAGGCGGCGGGGGGGTCGACGAGCCAGACGACCTGGTTGGCGTGGATGCGGGAGGCGGGGGTCTCGCCGGCGACGGTGCGGGCCAGGGCCTCGGCCTTCTCCTCCCCGCTGACGGTCACCACCGCCAGGCGGGCCCGCTCGATGCCGCTGTAGGTCAGGGTCTGGCGGGGATGGCGGTTGACGCCGGTGGGGTCCTCGTTCTGCACCACCAGGCGCCCGGGGTCGGCGTCGAGGGCGGGGGAGTCGGGGAACAGCGACGCCGTGTGGCCGTCGGCGCCCAGGCCGAGGTGGATCACGTCGAACTGGCCCGCCTCGCCGACGAGCTGGTGGTAGCGGTCGGGGCCATCCTCGCAGCGCATCGGGTAGTTGGCGTTGACCGCCCCCACCCGCTCCAGCAGGGCCTCCCGCACCAGTCGGTAGTTCGAGTCCTCGTGGTCGAGGGGGACGCAGCGCTCGTCGCCCCAATAGACGTCGACCCGCCACCAGTCGATCTGGGCGCCACCGGTGTCGGCCAGGGCCTCGTAGCAGCGCCGGGCGGTGGCCCCGCCCGAGAGCACCAGCGAGAAGAACTCGGCGGGGCGGGCGAGGAAGGCCTCGATGACGCGCTCGGCGAACTCGGAGGCCACGTCATCGACCACGAGGAGCTCGCCGAACATCGCTCCCGACGTTACGCCACCCGACTCCGGGCGGGCGCCGGTCAGAGGGACAGACGCTTCTGGCCCAGGGTGTCGAGCAGCTCGTCGAAGGCCTTCTCGAAGGCGGCCACGCCCTCGTCCTCCAGGCGCACGGCCACGTCGTCGAGGTCGACGCCCACCGCCTCGACGGCGGCCAGCACCTCACGGGCGGCGCCGACGTCGGCGTCGACGGTGCGGGCCAGCGTGCCGTGGTCCTCGAAGGCCTCGATGGTCGCCTCGGGCAGGGTGTTGACCGTGTCGGGCCCGATGAGGGTGTCGACGTAGAGCGTCGGCGGGTAGTCCGGGTTCTTGGTCGACGTCGACGCCCACAGGGGCCGCTGGACCCGGGCCCCCCGGGCGGCCAACGCCTCCCAGCGGGGCCCCTGGAAGGTGGCGCCGAAGCGCTCGTAGGCGGCCTGGGCCTGGGCCACCGCCGTGCGCCCCCGCAGGGCCAGGGCCTCGCGGGTGCCGATCTCCTCCAGGCGACGGTCGACCTCGGTGTCGACCCGGCTGACGAAGAACGACGCCACGCTGCTCACCGTCGACAGGTCGCCGGGGTTGGCCTCGAGGCCGGCCAGGTAGGCCTCCATGACCGCCTCGTAGCGATCCAGACCGAAGATCAGGGTCACGTTGATGGAGCGCCCCTCGGCGATCATCTCGGTGATGGCGGGCAGGCCCTCGGCCGTCCCCGGGATCTTGACGTACAGGTTGGGCTCGTCGATGCGCTGGTGCAGCTCGCGGGCGGCGGCGGCGGTGCCGGCGGTGTCGCGGGCCAGCGACGGGGCCACCTCCACCGACACGTAGCCGTCCTCGCCCTCGCTGGCGTCGTACACCGGCCGCAGGAGGGCCAGGGCCGCCTCGATGTCGCCCACCACCAGGCTCCAGTAGGCGTCGTCGATGCTCTGGCCGGCCAGGGCCCGCAGGCCCTCGTCGTAGTCCGCGCCGGTGCTCATGGCCTTCTGGAAGATCGAGGGGTTCGACGTGATGCCCCGCACCCCCCGGTCGACCCAGGCGGCCAGTTCGCCGCTGGTGATCCACCCCCGGCGCAGGTTGTCGAGCCAGGGGCTTTGCCCCTGCTGCTGGTGGAGCTCGTGCAGGGTGGGCATGGCGGCCTCCGGTGGGTCAGGCGAGCAGGGAACGGGCGGCCTCGGCCACCGCCGTGGAGTTGAAGCCGAGGCGGTCGAGGGCCACGGCGCCGGGCGCCGAGGTGCCGAAGCGGTCGAGGCCGTGGGCGGCGTCGACCCAGCGCTCCCAGCCCTGGGTCACGCCGGCCTCGACCGAGAGCGAAGGGACCCCGGGCGGCAGGACCTCGTCGCGGTAGGCGTCGTCCTGGGCCTCGAACAGCTCCCAGGACGGCATCGACACCACCCGGCAGGCCGTGCCCTCGGCGCCGAGGACCTCGGCGGCATCGAGGCACAGGGCCACCTCGCTGCCGGTGCCGACCAGCACGAGGTCGGGGGTCCCGTCGGGGTCGGCCAGCACGTAGGCGCCCCGGTCCGGGGCGCCGGCGGCGGTGCCGTCGAGGACGGGGACGTCCTGTCGGGTGAGGATCAGGGCCACGGGACCGTCGGCGTCGACGGCGACCCGCCAGGCGGCGGCGGTCTCGTTGGCGTCGGCGGGCCGCACCACGGTGAGGTCGGGGATGGCCCGCAGGGCGGCCAGGTGCTCGACCGGCTGGTGGGTGGGGCCGTCCTCGCCGAGGCCGATCGAGTCGTGGCTCCAGGAGTAGACGACGTGGGCGTCGCTCAGGGCGGCGAGGCGCACCGAGGGGCGCATGTAGTCGCTGAAGACCAGGAAGGTGCCGCCGAAGGGCAGCATCCCGCCGTGGAGGGCCATGCCGTTCATGACCCCGCCCATGGCGTGCTCGCGGACCCCGAAGAAGAGCTGGCGCCCGGCGCGGTCGTCGCGGCCGAAGACGCCCCCGGCCTTCAACTGGGTCCCGGTGTTGCCGGTGAGGTCGGCGCCGCCGCCCACCAGGCCGGGGACGGTGTCGAGCACGGCGTTGAGACAGGCCCCCGACGCCTTGCGGGTGGCCACGGCCTCGCCCGGCTCCCACGTGGGCAGGGCGGCGTCCCAGCC
Organism: uncultured Iamiaceae bacterium; assembly: GCA_964438115.1. Classification (GTDB taxonomy): domain Bacteria; phylum Actinomycetota; class Acidimicrobiia; order Acidimicrobiales; family DATDAH01; genus DATDAH01. Next base: position 8,200 of record CAYTJS010000056.1, on the reverse strand, counting down.
GGCCAGGCCCCGTCCGGCCAGGCAGGCGTCGACCACGTCACCGTCGGGGCGCGCCGCCCGGCGGGTGCCCCATGCCTCACGGGCCGCCGCGCCCCGTCGCCCCGCCTCGCGGTAGAGGGCGAGCACGTCGTCGGGCACCCAGAAGGGCTCGTCGGGCAGCCCGAGGATGGCCTTGGTGGCGGTGATCTCCTCGGCGCCCAGCGGGTTGCCGTGGGCCTCGGGGGTGTCGGTGAAGGTGGGGGAGGGCCAGCCGATGTGGCTGCGCAGCAGCAGCAGCGACGGGGCGTCCTCGACGGCCATGGCCCGACGTAGGCCGGCCTCGAGGGCGTCGCAGTCGTTGGCCACCTCGCCCAGGTCCTCGACGTGCCAGCCGTAGGCGGCGAAGCGGGCGGCGGCGTCGTCGGAGAGGGCCAGCTCGGTGGTGCCGTCGATGGTGATGTGGTTGTCGTCGTAGACGTAGACCAGACGGCCGAGGCCCAGGTGGCCGGCCAGCGACGCCGCCTCGTGGGAGATGCCCTCGGAGAGGTCACCGTCACCGCAGATCACGAAGGTGTGGTGGTCGCACAGCTCGGGGCCGAAGCGGGCCCGCAGCCACTCCTCGGCGATGCCCATGCCCACGGCGTTGGCCACGCCCTGGCCCAGGGGCCCGGTGGTGACCTCGACCCCGGCGGTGTGGCCCCGCTCGGGGTGGCCGGGCGTGGCGCTGCCGAACTGACGGAACGCCCGGAGGTCGTCGAGGGTGAGGCCGTGCCCGGTGAGGTACAGCATCGCGTAGAGCAGGATCGACGCGTGGCCGGCCGAGAGCACGAACCGGTCCCGGTCCGGCCATTCGGGGTCGGCGGCGTCGTAGGTCATGACCCGGGTCCACAGCACGTGCGCCAGGGGCGCGAGCGCCATGGCCGTGCCCGGATGGCCCGAGCGGGCCGCCTGTGGGCCGTCCATCGACAGCCCACGGATGACGTTGATCGCCTGTTCCTCGAGGGTCACCCCAGCCTCCCCAGCCGTGTCGGCCCGACCCTACCCAGCCGACCCCGGCCGCCCGCGGCTTTCCGGGCCGGCTCCCCCGGGTCAGGCAGGGGGCAGGAGCGTGTAGGGCACCGAGACCACCGGGCCCTGGTCGACCCGGCAGCGGGCCTCGATCGTCCCGTGGTCCTCGAAGTCGATCTCGCCCCGCACCAGGCGCTGGGTGAAGCGACCGGGCTCGACCTGCAGGGGCTGCACGTTGCGGGCCAGGCGCTCGCCGTCGCGCTCGTAGACCACCTCGAGCACGCCCGTGCCGTCCTCGTCGGGGCCGCAGCGGATGATCACCGACAGGTGCGGCGCCCAGGTCAGGGGGAGCGGGGTCGGGGCCACGGCCGAGAACTGCACGCCGGTCAGGTCGAGGCGGGCGGCGCCCCCGTCGACCTGACGCATGCCGACCTCGTCCACGAAGAGGGCGGAGAGGATCTCCATGGACGAGGACGGTAGCGAGTACGGCGGCGTGCCCAGGGGGTCAGGGGTCGAGGGCCGGGACGCCGCCGACCCAGACCTCGCCCACCTCGAGGTGCTCGTCGAGGAGGACCAGGTCGGCCCGCGCTCCGGGGACGATCCGGCCCCGGTCGACCTCGCCCAGGAGGCGGGCCGGCGTCGTCGACGCCGCCCGCACGGCGGTGGCCAGGTCGGCGCCGGTGTGGGCGACCAGGTGGCGCACGGCGGCGTCCATGGTCAGGGCGCTGCCGGCCAGGGTCCCGTCGGCCAGCCGGGGGGCGCCGTCGACCACCGTCACACCCCGTTGCCGGGCCCAGGGCGAGTCCCAGGCCACGGCGTCGGTCACCAGGACGACGCCGTCGGCGGGCTTGGCCCGCAGGACCAGGTCGAGGGTGACCGGGTCGACGTGCACCAGGTCGGCGATGAGCGACACCGCCAGCCGGTCCTCGACCAGGGCGGCCCCGACCGGGCCGGGGTCCCGGGCGCCGACCGTCCCCGAGCCGTTGAACAGGTGGGTGAAGAGGCGGGCCCCGGCGTCGACGGCGGCGGTCACCACCGCCGGTGTCGCCGCGGTGTGGCCGACGGCGACGAGGCAGCCCCGGGCGGCCAGCAGGCGGACGGCCTCGAGGGCGCCCGGGGCTTCGGGACCGAGGGTGACGAGCCGCACCACCTCGGGCAGGGCCGCCAGCCAGTCGAGGTCGGGGCCGACCACGACCTCGTCGGGGTGGGCGCCGTGGCGATCGCCGAGGAACGGGCCCTCCAGGTGGGCGCCGAGCACGGCGGGCCGGCCGGCGGCGGGACGGGCCGCCGCCCGGGCGATGTGCGCCAGCGGGTCGGCGTAGGTGTCCAGGGGGGCGCTGACCAGGGTCGGGCACCAGGCGGTGACGCCCTGGGCGAGCAGGGCGGCGTCGAGGCGGTCCCAGTCCCCGTCGCGGGCGGTGGCCACGTCCACCGCGCCGATCCCGTTGACCTGGAGGTCCACGAAGCCGGGCACGAGGGTGCCCGGCCGGGTGGGACGTGGCCCGGTGGCCGGCTCGACGGCCTCGATACGACCGCCGGCCAGGGTCACCTCGACCGGTGCCGTGGTCCCGTCGGGCAGCAGGGCGGTGGTGCGCAGGGTCAGGGGGGTGAGCCTAGGGACCTCCCGGGGGAGGGTGGGGTCGGGCCGGTGTAGCGTCAGGGTGTGTCCGACTCGGCCGCACCGGTGTCGCGGCGGGACGAGATCCGTGTCGTCGCCGAGGAGCTGTTCGCCCAGAACGGCTTCTCCGGCACGTCCCTGAACGACATCGCCGAGGCCGTGGGCATCGCCAAGCCCACCCTGCTGCACCACTTCGAGTCGAAGGAGGCGCTCTACCGGGAGGTCTTCGAGCGGGCCCTGACCGAGTGGTACCAGCGGGTGCAGGTGGCCACCGACGAGCCCACCACCGGCTGGGACCGGGTCGACGCCGTCATCACCGCCGGCTTCGAGTTCTTCCGCCTGAACCCCAGCTTCGTGCGCATCGTGCGCCGCGAGTTCCTCGAGGGGGAGTCCCACCTCGGCATGGACCTGGGCGAGGCCCTGCGCCCCATGTTCCAGCGGGCCGCCGCCTTCTTCCGGCGCGAGATGGACGCCGGCCGCTTCCGGGTCCACGACCCCGAACAGCTCCTCCTGACCGGCTACGGCGCCCTGCTCAGCTACTTCGCCGACGCCCCCGTGCTCTCCGGCATGCTCGGCCGCGACCCGCTGAGCGACGAGGCCCTCGAGGCCCGCCTGACCCACATCCGCCAGTTCTTCCGCTCGGCCCTGGAGGTCGATCCCCCTCCCAGCCAATAGCGTCAGGGGCCGTGGCAGGGACCAGGACGTTGCCGGAGGACGAGTCGAAGGCGCTGTTGGCCGCCTACGGCGTGCCCTTCCCCCAGGAGGTGAGCGCCCCCGACGTCGATGCCGCCGTGGCCGCCGCCGAGGCGATGGGCTACCCCGTCGTGGCCAAGCTCAACGGCGAGGGCATCGCCCACAAGACCGAGCGGGGGCTGGTGCGGCTCCGGCTGGGCGACGCCGAGGCCACCGCCACCGCCGCCGCCGAGCTGTTCGCCGCCGCCCGCCCCGAGGACGGCGAGGTGACCGTCCTGGTGGCGCCGTTCCTCACCGCCACCCGCGAGCTCATCGCCGGCATCCACCGCGACCCCCAGTTCGGGCCCACGGTCATGCTGGGCGTGGGCGGGATCCTGGCCGAGGCGGTGGCCGACGTCGCCTTCCGCCTGGCCCCGCTCGACCCCGTCGACGCCGCCGACATGGCCGACCAGCTCCGCACCCAGAAGCTGCTGGGCGAGTTCCGGGGCGAGCCGGCGGTGGACCGCGAGGCCCTGGCCGCCGTGCTCCTCGGCCTGTCCCGGGCCGTGGGTGAGCACCCCGAGCTGGTCTCGGCCGACCTCAACCCGCTGCTCGTGGTCGACGGGGCCGTGGTCGCCGTCGACGCCCTGGTGGAGGTGACGGCATGACCCGCGACCCGTTCCTCGCCCTCTTCGAGCCCCGCGGCATCGTCGTGGCCGGGGCGTCCACCCACCCCGGCAAGTTCGGCTTCGTGGCCCTGCACAACATCCTCACCGCCGGGTACCGGGGCAAGGTCTTCGCCACCAACCGCGACGGGGCCGAGGTGCTCGGGGTCCCGACGGTGGCGAGCATCGACGACCTGCCCGCCGGCGAGATCGACCTCGTCTTCGTGTGCACCCCGGCCGCCACCAACCAGGACCTGCTCCGGGCCTGCGCGGCCAAGGGGATCACCGCCGCCTTCGTGGCCGCCGCCGGCTACCGCGAGGCCGGCCCCGAGGGCCGGGCCGCCGAGGACGAGTTGGTCGCCCTGGCCGCCGACCTCGGGATCCTCCTCGTCGGCCCCAACGGCCAGGGGGTCATCTCCACCCCGGCCGATCTCTGCGCCCAGATCGTCGCCCCGTACCCGCCGAAGGGGCGCATCGGCATCGCCAGCCAGTCCGGCAACTTCGTGTCGTCGTTCATGAACTGGGCCCAGCTCTCCGGCATCGGCGTGAGCCGGGCGGTGAGCGCCGGCAACTCGGCGGCGGTCACCGTGCCCGACGTCCTCGAGTTCTACGCCCGCGACGACGCCACCGCCGTGGGCCTCTCCTACGTCGAGGGCATCGAGGACGGCCGCGGCTTCTACGAGCGCACCCGGGCCGTGGCCGAGCAGAAGCCCCTGGTCGTGGTGAAGGGCGGGGCCACCGCCAGCGGCGCCGCCGCCGCCGCCAGCCACACCGGCTCCCTCGCCGCCGACGACGCCGTCTTCGACGGGGCGTGCCGCCAGGCGGGCATCACCCGGGCGGCCACCATCGAGGAGGCCTACGAGGCCGCCGCCACCTTCGCCACCCAGCCCCTCCCCGCGGGACCCCGGGTCGCGGTGTACACGACGGCGGGCGGCTGGGGCGTGGTCACCGCCGACGCCATCGCCCGGTCGTCCCTCGAACTACTCGCCCTCCCCGACGACCTGCGGGCCGAGATCGACCAGCACCTGCCGCCGCGGTGGAGCCGCAACAACCCGATCGACCTGGCCGGGAGCGAGACCCGCGACACCATCCCGCAGGTCATGGAGATCGTGGTGAACCACCCGTCGGTGGACGCCGTGATCTTCCTGGGCCTGGGCATCCAGTCGAACCTGGCCCGCATGGAGCGGGAGGGGCGCTTCTACCCCGATCACGGCCTGGAGCGCATCGTCGAGTACCACGAGCGCCAGGACGCCCGCTTCGCCCAGGCCGCCGCCGACCTGTCGGTGGCCTCCGGCAAGCCCATCCTCACCGCCACCGAGCTGGCCGTGTCCGACCCCGCCAACGCCGGCCCCGCCGCCGTCCGGGCGACCGGCCGCCTCTGCTACGCCTCCTCCAACCGGGCCGTCACCGCCCTGGACCACCTCTGGCGCTACGCCAGGTGGCGCCAGGACCGGGGCCTCTGACCGCCAGGGGCACGGTGCTGCGCCGCCTGGCCCTGCCGGTCGTCCTCGTCCTGGTGGCCCTGGGCTGTGGCGTGGGCGCCGTCCTGGCCGACCAGGGCGGCGAGACGGCGGTGGCCACCGAGGCGGTGCGCTCCCCGTCGACCCCGGTGCTGTCGGCCCGCCGGGTGCCCGAGCACCTCACCGAGGAGATCGCCGACCGGCGCCTGACCACCGCCCTCACCCAGCTGGTGCAGGCCACGCCGACCGACACGTGCCTGGTCGTCGACGCCGGGGGGCGGCCGATCATCGCCCACCAGGCGGGCCGGCCCCTGATCCCGGCGTCCAACGAGAAGTTGCTGGTCGCCGCCGCCGCCTTCGCCGAGCTGGGCCCCGGCCACCGCTTCACGACCACCGTCGAGGCCGGGGCACCGGCCGGTGGCGACGGCGTGGTCGCCGGCGACGTCTGGCTGGTGGGGGGCGGCGATCCGCTCCTGGCCACGCGGGGCTACGCCCGCACCTCCGACAAGCAGGCCGAGGCCCACACCGCCCTCGAGACCCTGGCCCGGCGGCTGGCCCGGTCCGGCGTGCAGGAGATCCGGGGCCGAGTCCTGGGTGACGACAGCCGCTACGACCGCACCCGCTACGTGGACGCCTGGCCCTCGCGCTTCATCGACCAGGCCCAGACGGGGCCCTTGTCGGCCCTGTCGGTCAACGACGGGTTCACCGACTTCCCGACCGTGGCCCGGCCGGCCGTCGAGGAGACGCCCGCCGGCGACCCCGCCGCCCAGGCGGCCGCCGACTTCGTCACCGTGCTCGGCCGGGAGGGCATCACCGTCACCGGCGGTTCGGGGGCGGGGGTGGCGCCCGCCGACGCCCGGGTCCTGGCCCGCGTCGCCTCGGCCCCCCTGCGGGACGTGGCCGCCCAGATGCTCACCTGGTCCGACAACCAGACCGCCGAGCTGCTGACCAAGGAGCTGGGCCGGGCCCGCCAGGGCGAGGGCAGCACCGCCGCCGGGGCCGCCGCCATCGAGGCCATCCTCACCGAGGAGGGCTACGACCTCGGCGGGTCCGACGCCGTGGACGGCTCGGGCCTGGCCGGCAGCAACCGGGCCACCTGCGACCTGCTGCACGCCGTCCTGGCCGACGCCGGACCGGCCCTGGTGCAGGGCCTGGCCGTGGCGGGGGAGACCGGAACCCTCGCCGCCACGTTCAACGGCACCCCGGCCGAGGGCCGGCTCCGGGCCAAGACGGGCTCGCTCAACGAGGTCCGCAGCCTCTCGGGGGTGGTCCGGGTGCCCGAGGGCGACGACCTGACCTTCGCCCTCGTGGTGAACGAGCCCTTCATCGGCCCGGTGGGCGACGCCGTCCCCGTCGACGTGGGCCTGGCCCTGGCCGCCTACCCCGACCGGCCGCCGCTGGCCCAGGTCGGGCCCCGACCGGTCCGGGACTGACCCCGTGCCGGCCGCCCCGACCCTGCCCATGTTCCCGCTGGGCTCGGTCCTGTTCCCGTCCCTCGTCCTGCCCCTCCACGTCTTCGAGCCCCGCTACCGGGCCCTCGTCGAGGACTGCCTGGCCGGCGACGGTGCGTTCGGCGTGGTGCTCATCGAGCGGGGGAGCGAGGTGGGCGGGGGCGACGTGCGCACCGACGTGGGGACCGTCGCCCGCATCGTGCAGGTCGAGCGCTTCGACGACGGTCGCTACGCCGTGGTGGCCGTCGGCGACCGCCGGCTGCGGGTGCGGTCCTGGGCCGCCGACGACCCCTACCCCCGGGCCGAGGTCGAGGACTGGCCCGACGAGGGCGCCGCCACCCGCCCGCTCGACGAGGTCACCACCCTGCTGCGTCGGTCCCTGGCCCTGGCCGCCGAGCTGGGCGAGGCCCCCGCCGGCCTCGACGTGACCCTGGACGACGACCCCGGGCTGGCGACCTTCCAGGCCGCCGCCCTCGCCCCCATCGGCCCCGCCGACGCCCAACGGGTGCTGGCCACGCCGGGACCCGACGAGCGCACCGGGGTGCTGACCGAGGTCCTGACCGACGCCGTCGATCTCCTACGCGCCCGCCTCGGCGGGTAGAAAGGACAGTGATGCGGGGGCAGGACGACCGGAACGTGACGGTGGTGGGCCGCGGCCAGGACCTCTGGGAGCTGGTCGTCGCCTACGCCAAGCAGGAGACCACCGACCCGCTGAAGGGGCTGGGCCGCTGGCTGTCCTACGGGGCCGGGGGCTCGACCCTCATCGCCGTCGGCGTGCTGCTGCTGACCATGGCCCTGCTCCGGGCCCTGCAGACCGAGACCGGCGACCTCTTCGACGGCAACTGGTCCTGGGTGCCCTACCTGATCACCCTGGTCGCCGCCGGGGCCGTCGGGGCCGTGGCCTTCGCCGCCGTCAACCGCCGCAAGAACCGCGCCGAGCAGAGGAGGTGACGGTGGCTGCCGCCGTTCCCGAGGACCGCCCCATCACCCGCGACGACCTCCGGGCCGGCTTCGCCTCGATCCAGGAGGAGGTCGACGACCGGGCCGAGACGGCCGCCGTCGGCGCCCTGGTGATCGGCGCCGCCGTGGTGGCCGCCGTCGTGGTGGTGGCCTTCGTGCTGGGGCGCCGCAAGGGCAAGCAGGACAAGACGATCGTCGAGATCCGCCGCGTCTGATGCTGCCCATGGCCCGCCGTCGGGCGATCGTCGACGGCCTCCTCGGCGGCAACCGCCGGTGGCTGATCCTCGGCGGCCTGGCCTGGGCGGTGCGGGCCTACCAGATCGCCGCCACCCGCCAGGCCGAGGTCGTCTACCGCGGGGAGCTCCAGCCGGGCGAGACCCTGGTGCT